>JAGREI010000229.1:0-12922 GCA_020446625.1 Erythrobacter sp. | reverse complement strand
CGACGAACTATCACGGCGAAGTCGTGACCATCGGCGCGGACGGCAATCCCGAGACGGTGGTTCCGGGCCTGTTCGCGGTGGGCGAGGCGGCCTGCGTCTCGGTCCACGGTGCCAACCGCCTGGGTTCGAACTCGCTGACCGACCTGGTGGTGTTCGGCCGCGCGACCGGCCACCGGCTGAAGGAATTGATCAAGCCCGGCTCCAAGCACGACGAACTGCCCGCCGACAGCGCGGACATGGCGCTGACCCGGCTCGACCACTTCCGCTATGCCGACGGCAGCCGCTCGACGGCGGAAATCCGCAAGGAAATGCAGCAGACCATGACCGCCCACGCCGCGGTGTTCCGCACCGACGAGGTGATGGCCGAAGGCGTGCAGAAGCTGGCCGCCAGCAACACATCGCTGGCCGACGTGAAGGTGCACGACCGTTCGCTGATCTGGAACTCCGACCTTGTCGAGACGCTGGAACTGGACAACCTGATGGCGCAGGCCGTGGTGACGATGAATTCGGCCCACAACCGCAAGGAATCGCGCGGCGCCCACGCTCACGAGGACTTCCCCGACCGCAACGATGCCGAGTGGATGAAGCACACCGTGGCCTGGTTCGACGGCTGGGGCGGCAAGGGCGGCATGGGCAAGATCGACTACCGCCCGGTCCACGAATACACGCTCACCGACGATGCCGAGTACATCAAGCCGAAGAAGCGGGTGTATTGAGGGAACCTGATTTACTGTGGGCGGGGATTTCTGCGTCAGACTCACCGTCGACTTTGCGTGAGAAGTTCCCACACGCGCGAGGTGAAGAGGTCCTTGATCTCGGCACATGTGAGTTGGCGGGTTTCGAATTTCAGATGCAGTGGTTCCACTGGCGCCAGGGAAGTCCCAAGGTGAAGTTGAGTTGCGAGTGTCACGTCAGTTCGCCGGAACTCGTTCTTCGCCACGTCCGGCACGAACTGGCTGAACATCTCGGTCGAGGCAGTGCTTTGATCCGCGTTGGAAACGTTGTGCGGAAGACTTGGGACTATGGGTCTGCGAGGGCGTTGTTATCTGCCCACCTCTCGCCCGAGAGCCTCTATATGGCGGTCGATTTTTTCAGACCGCTTTATCTTGGAAGCAATTATGGGGCGGTCGACTTCCTGACAGACAAGCGAGTCCGCTAGACCGAGAGTATTCGATCAATCCCCTAACTGCGCCGTCACATCCGTCCGTTCGTGCAACACGCGCACCACTTTGATCTCCTCCGGCTCGACCAAATAGAAGATCAGGTGGTGGCCGCTCGCCAGCTTGCGCAATTGTGCCACGCGCGTTGCGTGGGGTGGTCCAAGTTCGGGAAACTCGCGCAGTCGCGCCATGCTTGCATGAAGGGCGCGGACATAGGCTTCCGCTTGCTCCTCATCCCAGGCTTGCGCGGTGTAGTTCCATATCGCTTGCAGATCACGGCGCGCTTCCCGCGACAGGCGTAGGGATATCACGCGGCGTCCTTGCGGTCGCTGCGCATTCCCTCACAGAACTGGTCGATATCGAACTGTTCGTCGAAGCCGCTATCCAGGCCTTCCTGCAAGGCCCGGTCCAGCGCCTCAAGTCGCCGGTCGCGCTCTTCCGCCTGTCGCAAGGCATTGCGGATCACCTCGCTGATGGTGGCGAATTCGCCTGATTCCACCTTGCGGCGGGCATAGGCTTCGTAGTGATCGCCCAGCGAGATAGAGGTGTTCTTTCCCATGCAGCAGCGATTACCATGATCTGGTAACACCGGCAATCCGGCGCAGATTTGCGATTGACTTGCGCTGCCTCGCCGCAGAGCAAGTCCCAGCCAGATCACGGAGACTGACCCGCATGACCGCCGATCAATCCCAACCCTACGTCGCCCGCGATTCGCGCTGGCGTCTGGTGCAGCTGGCGCTGGGGGCTGCGGGTTTCGTGGTGGCCGGGCTGTGGATGGCGGGGCTGTTCGGCGCGCCGCCCAGTCCGGGGCGGTGGTCGCCTGAAAAGGTGATGCTGGTGGGCTGGGCGGGTGTGCTGTTCTTCGGCCTGATGCTGTTCGTGATCGTCCAGCGCCTGCGCCGCGCGGGGGAGGCGTTCCGCATCGATGCCCAGGGCATCACCCACGCGCAGATGGTGAAGCAGAGCTTTGCCTGGGACGAGATCGTCGCCCTGCAACCGGTGCGGATGGGGAACCAGCCGATGATCTGCTACGAAGTGGTGCAGGCGCGGCTCGATCAGCTGGGCGGGCTGCGGGCGAAGCTTGCGGCGGCCAACCGCAGCATGACCGGCTGTTCCTTCGCGCTGGCGATCAGCGGCACCGATGCCCGGTTCGATGACGTGCTGGCCGCGCTGGAGGCATTCGCTCCCGAACACCTGTTGCCCGGCGACTAAGCCCCTTGCGGCACGCGCCCCAGCGTGCAAGCCTGCGGGATGATCAGCCGCCATTTCGCAGCCCTGCTCTGCACCGCCCCCCTGTTCGTCGCCGTTCCCGCCGCAGCGCAGCTGAGCCCCGCCGAACAGGTGATGGTCGACACGGTAGAGGCGCGTTACGACAGCGATGTGGCGCTACTCGAACGGCTGGTGGCGCAGAATTCCGGCACGCATAACCACGAAGGCGTGCGCGCGGTGCGCGAGATGCTGGTGCCCGAGCTGGAGGCGCTGGGCTTCACCGTCGAACGCGTGGACCAGTCGGCAGCGGGGCGTGCGGGGCATCTGTTCGCCCGCCACGAAGGCGCGCCCGGCACCACCCGGATGCTGCTCATCGGGCATATGGATACCGTGTTCGAGCCAAGCTCGCCGTTCCAGCAGGTGCGCCGCGAGGGGGATCGGCTGATCGGCCCCGGCGTGGTCGACGACAAGGGCGGGGTGGTGGTCATGCTGGCGGCGCTGCGCGCGATGCAGGCGGCCGGGACGCTGGACCAGGCCAATATCGTGATCGCGCTGACCGGCGACGAGGAAGACGTCGGCGCGCCGCTCGACGTGGCGCGGGCGGACCTGGTGGCGGCGGGCCAGTGGGCCGACGTGGCGCTGGGCTTCGAATCGCTGGCCGTGCGCGACGGGGCCGACATGGGCACCATCGCGCGCCGTTCGTCGAACAGCTGGACGCTCACCACCAGCGGGCGGGTGGGCCATTCGTCGCGGGTGTTCAGCCAGGGATCGGGCTATGGCGCGATCTATGAGCTGGCGCGCATCCTCGACGCCTTCCGCCGCGAACTGCCCCAGGACGGGCTGACCTACAATGTCGGGCTGGTGGCGGGCGGCACGCCCGGCCTGCTGGCCGATGACCGGGTAAGCGCCAGCGCCCAGGGCAAGGTCAACATCATCGCCGGCAGCGCCGTGGCGCGTGGCGATGTGCGCGCGCTGACGCAGGAGCAGACCATGGCCACCTTCGCCGCCATGCAGGCCATCGTCGACCAGCACCTGCCCGGCACCGATGCCGAGTTCGCTTACGAACTGCGCTATCCGGCGATGGCGGCGACGGCGGGCAACGTGGCCCTGCTCGACCGGTTGAACGCGATCAACGCCGATCTTGGCCGCCCGGCCATGGCGCCGTTCCCGCCCTCGGATCGCGGCGCTGCCGACATCAGCTTCGTCGCACCCTATGCCGATGCCCTGGCGGGCATGGGGCCGGACGGCAGCAACCTCCACGCCGAGGGCGAGGCGCTCGACCTCGAAACAATCGTGCGGCAGGCGCAGCGCGCGGCGATCCTGATGAGCCGGCTGACGGCGGAACATTACGCGCCGCAATAGCGGGTGGCCTAGCCTGCCAGCAGCGCCTTCAGGCCGCTGCGATCGCGCGCGATATCGGCCAGGGTGAAGCGGTCGAGGTGCGCCAGAAAGGCTTCCAGCGCCCCGCGCAGCGCGGGCTTGAGGCCGCACGCGCCGGTGATCGTGCAGGACGATCCGTCCGCCATGCAGGCGACGAAGCTGTCGAGCGTCTCGAAGTTGCGCACCACCTGGCCCACGCCGATTTCCGCCGGGAGCATGGCCAGCCGGATACCGCCGCCGCGCCCGCGCACCGTGTCGATCCAGCCCCTAGCCTGAAGGTGCTGCACCACCTTGGCCAGGTGATTGCGCGAGATGGCGTGCACAGTGGCCAGTTCGTCCACGGTCATCAGCCGATCCTCGGTCGCCAGCGTCATCAGCGTGCGCAGGGCATAGTCGGTGTGAAGGCTCAGCTGCATGAAAAGAGGTATATTGGATATTGCTTTTATCGGCAAGCACGCTTAAACAGGTAAACGCAATACCTCTTAAGCTGCGGAGTCGATTTCATGGCCAGCCCTTTCGCCCTTGAGGCACGCGAGGCGAAGCGGGCCGAGGCTGTGGCGATCGGGGTCGATGCCGCCTTCGTCGACCTGCTGGTGGAACGCTTCTACGCCGCGATCCGGCAGGACGAGCTGCTCGGGCCGATCTTCGCCAGCAAGATCGTGGACTGGCCGCCGCACCTGCACCGGATGAAGCAGTTCTGGCGCTCGATCCTGTTCAGCAGCGGCGAATTCGCGGGCAATCCCATGCTCAAGCACCTGGCCATTCCGGGGCTGGAGGAACGCCACTTCGCCCACTGGCTGACGCTGTTCTACGCCACCTTGCGCCAGATCGAACGCGATCCGGCGGCCACCCAACTGATCGGCGGCAAGGCGCGGATGATCGCCACCAGCCTGCTGGTCGGCATCGCCATGAACCGCGACGGGATCGCGGGCGGATCAGCAGGAAAGGACTTGCCCCATGTATGAAGCCAGACTTGCAGAGCGCATCGAGGTGGATGGCCTGGCCGAGCACGAGCTGGCCGCGCTCGAAGCCCAGGCACTGGTTGCGGTGGTGGCGCCACCCGCACCCGCGCAACCCGGCTTCCAGCTGCCGCGCCGGGTGTGGGTGGCGATGCTGGGCAGCTATGCCACGTTCTTCCTGTTCATCGCGCTCGCCACTGGCGGATCGGGTCACGCGCGCTTCGCCATCGTGGTGTCGGTGCTCTACACCGCGATATTCTTCGGCGTCGCCCGCATCGGCGCGCGGCAGGCGGGGGTGGAAAGTCGCTCGCCGCTCGACCAGGGCCAGCCCTTGCAGACCTGGACCGGGCCGATGAGCAAGTCCTCTGTCTATGCCCAGATCCTGGTGGTGCCCATGGCCATCGCCTTCTTCGCCGTGGCCGTGGCCTTGGTGGTGAAGGTGATCGCGTGAGCGACCGGCCTGCCATGCCGCAAGGGCTGGAATGCTATCGCAGTATCGGCCCGTTCACGCCCGACAACCTGCCCGCCGGGCTGCTGCGCGAACATCGGCTGGCGGCAGGCGTGTGGGGCCGGCTGCGGGTGACGCGCGGCAAGGTCAGCTTCTGCTGGGACGATGGCGGGCGGGCGCGGGTGGACCTGTCATCGGGCGACGAACTGGCGGTGCCGCCGCAACGGCCGCACCACCTGGTGCTGGACGAGGCGGCAGACCTGCTGCTGGAGATCGCCTTTCACAAGGCGCCCGAAACCAAGGCTCCGGTGCGCCTGCGCGAGTGATCGGCGCTATGGCGTGGCGGCCACCCGTTCGGCGCGGGTGATCACCACCGGATCGGCCAGCATCTGGCCCAGCATCCAGCCTTCGCCCAGTTCCGGATCGATCGGGGCGGCGTGGATCGCCTCGACCACGTCCATCCCTTCGATGACATGGCCGAACACCGCGTAGCCGTTCTGCCACACCGGATCGCTGGCAGTGGGATCGGCGTCGAGCCCGGTCTGGTCGCCCACCATGATCGAGAAATCGCCGTTCGCCGTGCCGGGATCGCCCATGGCCATGTTGATCGCGCCGCGCGTGTGGCTGAGCCCGGTCAGCGTGGTCGGTTCGTGCGGGATGGGGTCGAGAATGCGCGCCGGATCGTTCTGCGCGCCGCCCTGGATCAGGCCGTTGGGCTGCTGCCCCCAGTCGAGCCGCATGGCGCGATAGAACACCGTGCCGTCCAGCCGGTGTTCGTCGACATAGCGCAGGAAATTGGCCGCGGTGATCGGCGCGCGCTGGGTTTCCAGCGCCAGCACGATGTCGCCCATGGTGGTGTGCAGCACCACATCCGTGGTTTCGTATTCCGGCGCGGGAGCGGGCATAACCTCGTCCTGCGCGGATAGCGGGGCGGCGAAGGCCAGGGCGACAAAAGCGAATCGTTTCAACATGGCAGCCAGTCTGCCTCGCCACGGCAGACATTCACAGCACATTCAGTTCGTCGCTCACAATGCACGGTTCGTCGCAATCACATGAGGGAGATCGAGCGATGAAACGTGAACGAAGTCCAGGCGTGAAGCTGGCGCTGGCGGGACTGGTGGCCATGCTGCTGATCGTGCCGCTGATGATGGTCTATGCGCTGGTCTACGACCGCGAGAACCAGTCGTCGCAGGCGCAGGCGCAGGTCACCCAAGGCTGGGGCGGGGCGCAGACCGTCACCGGGCCGGTGCTGGTGCTGCCCTACACCTATCGCACCAGCGAATCCGAGACGACGAACGGGCAGCAAGTGCAGCGCACCCGCACCCAGCGCGGCGAACTGTACATCTCGCCCACCCGCCAGTCGCTGGAAACCACCATCGATCCCGACCGGCGGCGCTATGCCATCTACGAAAGCGTGGTGTTCGAATCCGCCATGCAGGGGACCGCGCGCTTCGATGCGCCGGGCGACCTTGACCGGCTGGGGGTGGACATCGTCGAACTGCTGCCCGCGCAGGCCGAACTGCGGTTCGGCGTGTCCGATCCGCGCGGGCTGACCCAGGGCGCACGGGTGACGGTGAACGGCACTGCCGCGCAGCTGGAACCGGGCAGCGGCCCCGCGGCCACCAATGGCGCGGGCTTTTCCACCGCCATTGCCTGGGACGGCGCGGCGCCGCTGGAAGTGACCTGGCAATACGGCTTGCGCGGCAGCCACTCGCTCAGCCTGGTGCCGCGCGGGGGCGAGACATCGTGGCACGTCTCCTCGCCCTGGCCGCACCCCAGCTTCACCGGCAGCTATCCCCCCAACGATCGCAGCGTGTCGGGCGAGGGGTTCGAGGCGACCTATTCGGGCATCACCAACCTCTCGCTGAACGAGGCGCTGGTGAACACCGTGGACAGCGCGCCGCCCGCGATCACCGGCAGCATGGACTATCCCGAAGCCCAGATCGCCACCGGCGGCACGGCCACGGCCAGCATCGGCCTGGTCGATCCGGTCGACCTCTACAGCCAGGTCGATCGCGCGGTGAAGTACGGCTTCCTGTTCATCGGCCTGACCTTCGCCATGTTCCTGATGTTCGACATCGTCGGCGGCGCGCGCGTGGCATCGGCGGAATACCTGCTGACCGGGGCCGGGCTGGTGCTGTTCTTCGTGATGCTGCTGGCCTTTGCCGAGGTCTGGGGCTTCGTGGCGGCCTATCTCACGGCATCGGCGGCGATCATCGGCCTCTTGACGGCCTACAGCGCGGCGGTGCTGGGAACGTGGAAGCGCGCTTTCTTCGTCGGGGCCATGCTGGCGGGGCTCTATGCGCTGCTCTACGTGCTGCTGAACCTTGAAACCTACTCGCTGGTGATCGGTTCGCTGCTGCTGTTCTTCACGCTGGCGGGCATCATGTATGCCACGCGGCGTGTCGACTGGAGCGGCCTGAGCGGACGCTATGACGAGAACGACGGGGCCGGGCAGGGGGGGATCCCCGCCTGATCCAGGCCGGTGCGTAAATGGATGGGCCGGGTCCGCGAGGGTCCGGCCCTTTCGCTTGGCTCGGGAAGCGCGCTAGAACATGCACCTACATCCGAGGGACCGCTTTCACGGTCGGCAGAGCGATGCAGACTGACTGAAAACGACCCGATTGCGGTTGTTGGCGATTGACAGATCAAACCCTCTGACATAGTGGCCCGCCGCATGAACCAGAGCTCGATCATTTTCTATTATTGCCGCGTCGCTTGACGGGGTGATTGCGCTCGCCCCAAGAATGGGGTGAGATCGAGCAGAAGTTTCCAATCAGACTGCCCGCTTTGTTCCCCAATCTAGGGTCCGCCAGCGCGTTCGCGTGGGAGGGTAAAGCCGGTAGTTCCGGTAGCCGGTCTGTAAAACCGGCCCTTTTGCGGGGAGTGGAGCGTAACCACACCCTCCCACCAGAAAATCAGAACGTCAGCAATCCACCCCATCCAAGTCAAACCAGCGGTTCCTCACGTCGCCCGCAACCGGACGCAGGCACCTATCCGCCAATCACCGCCAGCGCAGGTTGTCGCGTGACAGTTCGCTGACCGAGCGTTTGCCCATCAGCTGCATGGCGCGGGTGATCTCGTCCTTCAGCAGGCCCACCGCGCGGTCGACACCCGCTTCGCCCGCAGAGGCCAGTGCGTAGAGGTAGAGCCGCCCGCCGCTGGCTGCCCTGGCGCCCAGGCTCAGCGCCTTGACCACGTGGCTGCCGCGCGTCACGCCGCCGTCGCAGATCACTTCCACCCGGTCGCCCACGGCATCGACGATCTCGGCCAGCTGGTCGAACGGGGCGCGGCTGCCGTCGAGCTGGCGGCCGCCGTGGTTGGACACCATGATCGCATCCACCCCCATGTCCGCCGCGCGCCGGGCGTCACCCACCGACATGATTCCCTTGAGGCAGAACTTGCCGCCCCAGTCGTCGCGCAATTGCTCGGCTGCCTGCCAGTTGAGCGTGGGGTCGAGCATGGAGTTGAAATAGTTCTGGATCGAGATCGATTCGCCCGATCCCGCCGCAACGTGGGTGCTGAGGTTGGGCAGGTCGAACTTCTCGCGGAACAGGAAATTCATCGCCCACAAGGGGTGCATGGCATAGCTCAGCACGTTCGACGGGGTGAACTTCGGCGGGGTCTGGAACCCGGTGCGCTTGCAGCGTTCGCGGTTGCCCGACACCACCGTGTCGACCGTCAGGGTGATGGCATCGAACTTTGCCGCCCTGGCGCGTTCCACCAGCGCGGCGTTCAGCCCGCGATCCTTGTGGTAGTAGTATTGCAGCATCTTGGGGCCGGCATAGTTTGCGCCCACTTCCTCGATACTGACGGTGGACAGGCTGGAAATGCCGAACCAGATCCCGAACTTCTCCGCCACCGCCGCCGTGGCGCGTTCGCCGTGCCAGTGGAACAGCCGTTGCAAGGCGGTGGGGCTGAGCATCAGGGGCAGCTCGCTGCGGCGGCCCATGATCTCCACCGACAGGTCCAGCTGGTCTGCGCCCACCAGCACATCGGGCACTAGGTCGACCGCTTCGTAGGCCGCCGTGTTGCGTTCGCGCGTCAGCTCGTCGTCGGCGGCGCCGTCGATATAGTTGAACACGGGAAATGGCAGCCGCCGCCGCGCCAGTTCGCGGAAGTCGGCAATCTTGTGGCAGTCGCCCAGGCGGCGGACCGAATAGTCGTTCTTGTTTTTCACCAGCGCAGCAATCGTGGCCCCAGAATCCAGCCAAGCCCTGCCATGGCGAGGATCGGCAGGCAATAGAACACCGCCAGGTATGCCATGCCGTGTCCGGGGCAGAAGGGGACATAGGCGGTCATCGCCACGGCTCCGCCGTACAGCCCGGCCACCATTCCCGCGCGGCGCAGCTGGGTGGGGGCCAGCCAGCGCGCAGCCATGATCGCCCCGGCAAAGGCCAGCGGGCTCATCATGGCCATGGCGATCAGGCATCGCTGCCAGGTGGTGCCGGGGAAGGGGCGGCCGCCCACCACCAGTTCCAGCACCAGCAGCAGCGCCACCAGCGCAAAGGGGATCGCCAGCGCGCGCGTGGCTTCGCTGGTGCGGCGGCCCGGCTGGCCGATCGCCCACAGCGCCCCGGCGCTCATCGCCAGCAGCGCCAGCGAGAAACCCCACTTGACCATGATCGGCGCCAGCCCGTCGCTCGCGGCAGGGGCAAAGGCGCCTTCCAGCAGCATGGCAACACCGAAGGTGCACAGCAGCATGGCCATGGCCAGCGGCAGCAGGAACCGGCCCAGCGAGCGTTGCGGGGGCGGGGCAGAGGCGGCCAGCTGCTCGATCAGGTCGTCGGTCGTGCTCATGCCTCGTCCTCCGCGATCAGGGCCTTGAGCCGGTTCAGCCCGCGATGCACGCGCAGCTTCATCGCGGATGTACCCACGCCCAGCTGCTCGCCCGCCTCGCTGCTGGTGAGGCCGTCGATGTGAGTCAGGCGGATCGCCTCGGCCTGGTGATCGGGCAGCTGGTCCAGCAGGCTGTCGACGTCCAGGCCCGCCATCGAATCCGCCGCCACCGCCATGTCCGCGCTATCGTCCAGCTCGATCGGGCTGCGTCCGCGCCGCCGCCAGTGGTCGATCAGCTTGTACCCGGCGATGGCGTTGAGCCACGGCGCCACGGGCCGCGACGGATCGTGGGTATGGCGCTTCTGATGCACGGCAATCAGCACTTCCTGCACCAGGTCCTCCAGCTCGCTGTCCGCGCCGATCTTGCTCGCCAGCCGGGATCGCACGCGCACGGCGACCTCGGCCAGGAACTGCCGATAGGCCGCGGCGTCGCCGGTGCGGGCTGCCGCCATCAGGTCATCGAGCACGTCCAAGGTCGGTTTCGCCTTGCCTCCTGTTCGCTGGCAGTCGCGCAAAGGTTACACCAATTTCGCCCGAGGCCGAGACTTGACCTTCATCGGGCATTCAGATTACAAATGTAATCGACAGCCAGCCGATAATGTTCCGGGGAGGGCGAAGTGGCGACGAAACCTGCAAGCGAGGGAGCGGAAGCCGGGGCCGAGCGCATCAGCGAGGCCGAACACGCGGTGATGGAGGCGCTGTGGCAACGCAGCCCGCAGACCGCCGCCGAAGTCTGCGACACGGTCTGCGCCGAACGCGGCTGGTCCATGCCCACGGTCAAGACGCTGCTGTCGCGGCTGGTGCAGAAGGGCGTGCTCGACACCCAGCCCGATGGCCGCCGTTTCCTCTATACCCCGCTGATCGCCCGGTCCGCCTATGTCGGCACCGAATCGCGCCGCCTGGTCGAACGGCTGTTCGGCGGCCGCGCCGCGCCGCTGCTGGCGCACCTGGCCGAGGCCGAGGCGCTGACGCCCGACGACATTGCCGAAATCGAACGCCTGCTGGCGGAGATGAAGAAGTGAGCGCGCTGGCATCCGGCTCGCTGCTGGCCTGGGCGCTCGACACCTTCGCCTATACCGGCGTGCTGATCGCGCTGGTGCTGGTGGCGCGGCGCCCGGTGGCGCGGCATTTCGGGCCGCAGCTGGCCTATGCGCTGTGGCTGCTGCCCTTGCTGCGGCTGGTGCTTCCGCCGATCACCTTGCCCGCGTGGATGGCCCCGGCACAAGCCGCCACGGCGCCGGTGGCGGCTGCCGATCCGCTGGTGTTCGTCTTCGAACCCACCCCTGCCGCCGCGGCTGCGTCGACGGGCATCGAGGTTGCCGACCTGCTGCTGCCCCTGTGGCTGGGCGGGGCGCTGGTCTTCCTTGGCTGGCGTATTCGCGAATACTATCGGATGCGTGCGGACCTGCTGGCCCAGGCGATCCCGGTGGGCGAGGCGGGCAAGGTGCGGCTGGTGGAAACCCCCGCCGTCGCCAGCCCGGTGGCCTTCGGCATTTTCGACAAGGTGGTGGCGCTGCCACCGCAATTCATGGCCCTGCATGACCGCGCCGCGCGCGACATGGCGATTGCGCACGAACTGGCGCACCATCGGGGGCACGATCTTCTCGCCAACATTGCGGCGCAGCCGCTGTTGGCCCTGCACTGGTTCAATCCGCTCGCCTGGTGGGGCTGGAGAGCGATGCGCCGCGATCAGGAGGGGGCCTGCGATGCGCGGGTCGTGGCCGGTCGTTCGCGTGGTGAAAGGGCGGCCTACGCCCAGGTGATCGCGGGCTTTGCCGCCGGCGGGCACCTGGCGCTGGCAGCGCCGATCACCGGTTCCATGGCCTGCCCGATGTTAGGGGAGAAGTCGATCATCCATCGATTGAGGAGCCTCACAATGCCCGATATTTCGTCCCGCCGCCGCCGCTTCGGCGTGGTCGCCCTGGCCACCACCGCGCTGGCCCTGCCGCTGACCGCGTCGATCACCTATGCCCAGTCCGACGATCCGGAGGACGCCGTCCACGAGGAACGCACCGAAACCGTCAACGCCGATGGCACCCGCGAAGTGCGGGTGATCCGCTGGACTGGCGACCAGCGGCCCGACGATGCGGACCTGCCCGCCGTCAATGGCGAACACCAGGTCCACGTGATCCGGCTGGAAGGCGACCATGCGGGCGAACCCGGCGAACACCGCGTGATCCGCCGCCGGATCGAAGGCGCGGAAGGCATGAGCGAGGCAGAGATCGAGGCCATGATGGCCGAACTCCACGGCGAACTGGGCGGGCTCGACGACGAGATCCGCACCGAAATCCGCATTGCCATGGCCGATGCGCGCGCCAGTGCCGACGCCGTTCGGGCCGATGCCGATGCGGCGCGGGCCGGGGCCGAGCAGCGGCGCCGGATTGCAATTCGCCACGCTGCCGATGACGCCGCCTTCGCAGGCGAATGCACCGACGATAGCCCGGTGGTGCGCCACGAACTGGACAATGGCCGCCACATGGTGATGATCTGCCAGACCGCGGTGCGCGGACAGGCCGTGGCGGGCCTGCGCGAAGCGATCGACCAGATCGCCAACGATCCCGAAATGCCCGAAGGCATCCGCGAGAACGTGCTGCGCGAACTGCGGCGGCAGATCGAGCGCATTGAAGGCGCGGCGGTGTCGTGGCAGGCCCAGCCGACCAAGGTCGAAGCCGTGGCGGACGTGGCCTTCGCTCCCAATGCGGTGACGCGGGCCATGGCGGCCAGCTGGGCCGGGCGGATGGTGACGCCGGTGCTGGCCCCGCAGCCAGCGGTGAACGTGCGGGTCATCGCGCCGGTGGCGCCACCGGCCCCGGCTGCGCCGCGTGCTCCGGCAGCACCGCGCGCTCCGGCAGCGCCCGCCGCGCCGGACTGCGATCAGCCCACCACGCGGGTCTGATTACTTGATCGGTGGCACGACGGGGCTCGAA
>JAGREI010000228.1 GCA_020446625.1 Erythrobacter sp. | reverse complement strand
GGCGTGAAGCCGCCCAGCGCGCAGAGCGATCCGAAGCGCATCGTTTCGCAAAGATCTTCGAGCAGGGCCACGTCTTCACCTTGCTCGCGCGGGCCTTTGCGGGCGTTGTGCATCTGCGGCAGTGTCTCGACGCAGTCCGCTGCCCTTCCGCCGGCGCGAATACGGTCGATCAGTTCCGCCCCGCGCACGGCGCCGAGGCGGCACGGCGTGCATTTGCCGCAGCTTTCGTCCGCGCAGAACCGCATGGCGAACTTCGCCATTGCGCCCATGTCGACCGTATCGTCGAACACCACGATCCCGCCGTGCCCGATCAGCGCGTCGGCATCGGCATAGGCTTCGTAGTCGAACGGCAGTTCGAATTGCGAGGGATGGATATAGGCACCCAGCGGCCCTCCGACCTGCACCGCCTTGACCGGACGGCCCGAAGCCGTGCCGCTGCCGATGTCCTCGACCAGTTCGCGCAGCGTCATGCCGAACGGGCATTCGAACAGGCCGCCTTGCCGGATGTTCCCCGCAAGCTGGATCGGCATCGTGCCGCTCGAGCGGCCATGACCAAGCGCGGCATACCGGGCCGCGCCGCCTTCGCGCAGGATATGCGGGACGGCGGCAAGCGTCAGCACGTTGTTGACAACCGTCGGGCAGCCGAACAGACCTTCCAGCGCCGGCAAAGGAGGCTTGGCACGCACTTCTCCCCGCTTGCCTTCGAGCGAATTGAGGAGCGAGGTCTCTTCTCCACAGACGTAGGCGCCTGCCCCGACCCGCACTTCCAGATGCAGCGGATTCACGTGCGATTCCGCCAAAGCTAAAGCCTGCTTGAGCTTGTTGATAGCCTGTGGATATTCGCTACGCACATAAATGTAGCCGCACTGCGCGCCGACGGCATGCGCGGCAATCGCCATGCCTTCGATCAGCGCGAAGGGATCGCCTTCCATCAGCATCCGGTCGGCGAAGGTGCCGCTGTCGCCTTCGTCGGCGTTGCACACGATATACTTCTGCGGGCCTTCCGCCTTGCGCACGGTGTCCCACTTGATGCCGGTGGGGAAGCCCGCGCCGCCACGGCCGCGCAGGCCGCTGGCCTTCACTTCCTCGACAATGGCTTCGCGGCCGATCTGGCGCGCGCGCTTGAGGCCCGCCCAGCCGCCGGTGGCTTCGTAGTCCGCCAGGCTCAGCGGGCGGGTCTTGCCTGCGCGGGCGAAGGTGAAGCGGGTCTGGCTGGCGATGAAGGGGTGCGCGGCCACCGGGCCGATGCAGATATCGTCCGCGCCGCCAGCGAGGATTGCGTCGACCTGGTCGGGCGTGACCGGACCCCAGCCGATGCCGTTGATTTCCACCAGCGGTTCGAGCCAGTGCATCCCCCAGCTGGACACGCGTTCAACCTCGCAGCCCTTCGCTTCGAAGGCGCTTGCCAGCTTGTCAGCCCCGGCCGCACGGGCGAGGGCATCGTCGGAAATGCGAACCAGAGTCATGCGTTTTCAACCAGTTGGGTAAGCGCGGCGGCATCCAGCCGCACATGCAGATCATCGCCGGTGCGCGCGGCAGGACCGGCGCTGCACAGGCCCAGGCAGTAGACCGTTTCCACCTTCACGCGCTCGCCCGCAGCCGTTGTCGCGGCGTCGATGATGGCTTCCACGCCGCGCGCCTTGCAGGCTTCGGCGCGGCACACCTGCACCACCGGGCGCGCGTCGGGCGCGCTCTTGAAGTCGTGGTAGAAGCTCACCACCCCGTGCACGTCGGCGCGGCTGAGGTTGAGACCGTGCGCGATCATCTCCTCGCTCTCCGCATCGACGCAGCCGAGTGCGGCCTGCACGTCGTGCAGGATCGGCAGCAGCGGCCCTTCGCGGCCATGGTGGCGGGCGATGATCTCGCCCACGGTTTCGGACTTGGTGGTCATGCTTTTAGCCTCTCTGCGTGCCATGCGACATGGTCCGCAATGAAGGTGGATACGAAGAAGTACGAATGGTCGTAGCCGGGCTGCATCCGGATCGTGCCGGTCATTCCGGCCTGGGCCAGCGCCTGTTCGAGCAGGTGAGTCTTGAGCTGCCCTTCGAGCCATTCGTCGCCCGTGCCCTGGTCCACCAGCAGATCGGGCAGGCGCGCACCGTCGGCGATCAGCGCGCAGGCATCGTATTCGCGCCATGCCGCCTTGTCAGGGCCGAGGTAGCCGGTCAGCGCCTTGTCGCCCCAGGGGCAGTTCAGCGGGCTGACGATGGGGGCAAAGGCGCTGGTCGAGCGGAACCGGCCGGGGTTGCGCAGCGACACGGTCAGCGCACCGTGGCCACCCATCGAATGGCCGGAAATGCCTTGGCGGTCCATGTCGACGGGGAAGTTCTCGGCCACCAGCGCGGGCAGTTCTTCCTCGATATAGCGGCGCATCTGGAAATGCTCGGACCACGGCGGCTGGGTGGCGTTGACGTAGAAACCCGCGCCCTGGCCGAAGTCATAGGCTTCGTCGTTCGGCACGCCTTCCCCGCGCGGACTGGTGTCCGGGCAGACGAAAATCACGCCGTGTTCGTTGCAGGCCGCCTTGTATTCGCACTTCACCATGGCGTTTTCGTGCGTGCAGGTAAGGCCCGAAAGCCACCACAGGACCGGCAGCCGGGCGCCGGGCGCGTGTTCCGGCACATAGACCGCGAAGGTCATCGGCGTGCCGGTGGCGCTCGACTGGTGGCGGTAGACGCCCTGCATGCCGCCGTGGCAGCGTGCGGTACTGACGGTTTCCAGAGTCATCGGCAGTCCCGTTCAGCCCATCATCTTGAGCGCGCAGAGCTTGTGCCCGTCGGGATCGCGCAGGTAGGCGAGGTACAGCTTCATCGTGCCCATCTCGCGCAGGCCCGGCGGATCCTCGATCGCCTTGCCACCCGCAGCCACGCCAGCCGCGTGCCAGGCATCCGCCTGTTCGGGGCTGTCCACGGCAAAGCCGATGGTCGAGCCATTGGCCACGCAGGCAGGTTCCCCGTCGATCGGCTTGGTCACCAGGAACATGCTGCCGTTGTGCATGTAGACCAGCCGCCCCTTGGGATCGACGATCCCCGGATTGCCGCCGATCGCGGTGAACACGGCGTCATAGAAGGTCTTCGACTTGTCGAGGTCGTTCGACCCCACCATCATGTGGCTGAACATGTGTCTTACCTTTCCCCGACGTTGGGCGTGAACACGCAGATCTTGTGGCCGTCCGGATCGCGCAGGTAAGCGCCGTACATGTTGCCGGGCGACTGGGCGCGGAAGCCGGGGGCGCCTTCGTCGGTGCCGCCATTGGCAAGGCCCGCCGCGTGCCAGGCATCGACCGTGTCGTAATCGGCGGCGCGGAAGCCGAAGGTGAAGCCGTTCATGCAGGTCGCCGCTTCGCCGTTGGCGGGCCTGGCGACGATGAACGAGCCGTTCTCGCTGGGATAGACGGTGCCGTGCGGCAGCGGGTGGCCGCCATAGCCGAGCACGCCCATGGTGGCGTCATAGAACTTGCGGCTGGCATCGATATCGTTGGTGCCGACGAAGACGTGATTGAACATGTGCTGGGGCTCCTCTTGCTCGCGCACGGCGTCGCAACGCCGCAGGCGATTCTCCTTTTTCATCACATAGCCGAAATTTTCATTCTTGTGAAAGACTGAATTCGGCCAGGTCGCTTCAAATTTCCACTGCCGGGGTGGCCGTTGCCGGGTCGCCAGTGTTCGGCGTGTCCCGTGGATCCATCAGCAGCAGCTTCACCTCGCCCTTGCGCGCGCAAGGGCGATGTTCGGTTCCGCGCGGCACCACGATCAGTTCACCGGGGCCGAGGCGCTCGGTGCGATCGCGGAATTCCATTTCCAGTTCGCTTTCCAGCACCAGGAACAGCTCGTCGCTGTCGTCATGGCTGTGCCAGACGAATTCGCCCTCGACCCGCACCAGGCGGACCTCGTTGTCGTTGTAGCGGGCGACGATGCGTGGCGCCCAGTGGTCGGTGAAGCTTGCCAGCTTGGCGGCAAGGTTCACCGCCGCTGGCATCAGAACACCACCACCGAGCGGATCGACTTGCCTTCGTGCATCAGGTCGAAGGCGGTGTTGATCTCCTCCAGCCCCATGACGTGAGTGATCATCGGGTCGATCTGGATCTTGCCGGTCATGTACATGTCGACGATCTTGGGTACGTCGGTGCGGCCCTTGGCCCCGCCGAAGGCAGTGCCGCGCCAGTTGCGGCCCGTCACCAGCTGGAACGGGCGGGTGGCGATTTCCTTGCCCGCTTCGGCCACGCCGATGATGATCGAGGTACCCCAGCCGCGATGGCAGGCTTCCAGCGCGGTGCGCATCACTTCGGTATTGCCGGTGGCATCGAAGGTATAGTCCGCGCCGCCGTCGGTCATTTCGACCACCTTGGCCACCACGTCCTCGCGGCTCATGCCCTTGCTGTTGAGGAAGTCGGTCATGCCGAATTTCTTGCCCCATTCCTCGCGCGCCGGGTTGATGTCGACGCCGATGATCTTGTTCGCGCCAGCCAGCCGCGCACCCTGGATCACGTTGAGGCCGATGCCGCCGAGGCCGAAGACAACCACGTTGTCGCCCACCTGCACCTTGGCGGTGTTGGTGACGGCACCCACGCCGGTGGTCACGCCGCAGC
>JAGREI010000227.1 GCA_020446625.1 Erythrobacter sp. | reverse complement strand
CTCTGTGCCTCTGTGCCTCTGTGAGCGCCATGAACTTGCCGACACGGGCCGCCAGGATCGCCATGTCGCCCTGCGCCTGGGGCTGCGGCAGGTCGACGGGCTGCCCGAACATGTCGCCGCCGCGCTGGTGGCGGCGCGTGGCGTGGATGGCCGCTTCGCTGACCTGGCCGAGCTGCGCGAGCGGGCGCGGATTCCCGTGGCGCATGTCGAACGGCTCGCCAGCGCCGATGCCTTCGGCTCGCTGGGCCTGTCGCGGCGGCAGGCGCTGTGGGATGCGCGCAGCCTGGTGAGCGCGCCCGCCCTGCCGCTGTTCGCCCATGCAGACGAGCGCGACGAGGGGGCGGAGCGGGGCAGGGCGCTGCTGCCACGGATGCCGCTGAGCGAAGAGGTGGTGGCCGATTACCAGACCATGCGCCTCAGCCTGAAGGCGCATCCCATGGCCTTCCTGCGCGCCAGCCTGGCCGAACGCGGCTTCGTGCGCGCGGCGGACCTCAGGCAGCGGCGTTACCGATCAATGGTGCAGCTGGCGGGCGTGGTACTGATTCGCCAGCGCCCCGGCAGCGCCAAGGGCGTGTGCTTCATCACGCTGGAGGACGAGAGCGGAGTCGCCAACCTGGTGGTCTGGCCCGACCTGATGGAGCGGCAGCGCCGCGTGGTGATGGGCGCGCGGCTGATCGAGGTGCGCGGGCGGGTGGAATGCGACGACGAGGTGATCCACGTGATCGCCCATCACCTGACCGATGCCACGCACGAATTGCAGCGCCTGTCCGACGACCTGCTGCCTGCCTCCGCCGCACGCGCCGACCATGTGGCCAGTCCGCTGGCGAGCGGGCGCGGCCAGGCGTCGGGGGGGATGATCGACGAACTGCCACCGACGCGAAGCCACCCGCGCAATACGCGAATCATTCCCCGGTCGCGCGATTTCCACTGATTTGCGCAAGCTTGCGCGGGCCAGTCTGCGCCGGACAAACAAAAACCCCCGCCGAAGCGGGGGCTTTAAAAAACTGGTGTCAGCCTGAAGACTAGGGGCTGGTGGGGACCGGCTGGTCTTCGCCGCTCTCGATCGCGATGATCGCACCGGCAATCGCCGCAGCGCCCAGCAGCACGATCAGGACGGTGCCCGCACCACCCTCGTCATCGTTATCGCCACCGAAATTTTCGGCCTGGGCGAACTGGACGCTGTCACGGATGACAGCCGTCTGCGCCGCAGCGGACAAGGTCGTACCGAGGACGAGTCCTGCGGCAATCGTGCTGGCAATAATCTTTTTCATCGTGCTTCCTCATTCTCCAGAGGTATCTTGAGTTGAAACGCCTCTAACGCACATGCGTCATAATGTGAAGACGAAAAGGGCAATTTCGTTCCAGAATAAACCGGCTTTGCGATGAACCGTTGCATTTGCACAACGAAAACACCCTGATTTCGCGCTATTTTCGTTGCAGGCAGCCACGGATATGGTCTTTGCTGCATTGCGGCATGACTCGCCAGGGGCCTAAACCGGCTCCAGCGCGTAGCCAGCCGAGCGCACGGTGCGGATCGGATCGCGGACATTGTCCACCGCGATTGCCTTGCGCAGGCGGCGGATATGCACGTCGACGGTGCGTTCCTCGATCTCGCTGCCATTGCCCCAGACCGCGTCGAGCAGCTGGCCGCGGCTGAACACCCGGCGCGGATGTTCCATGAAGAACTTGATCAGCCGGTACTCGGTCGGCCCCACCTGCAAGGTCTTGCCGCGGCGTTCCACCCGGTGCGCTACCGGATCGAGCTTGAGGTCGCCCGCCTCGATCGTCTCGCCCGCCAGCGCCGGGCGCACGCGGCGCAGCACGGCAGCCACGCGCGCCAGCAGCTCGCGCGGGGAGAACGGCTTGGTGACATAGTCGTCGGCCCCGGTTTCCAGCCCGCGCACCCGGTCATCCTCGGCCTCGCGCGCGGTCAGCATGATGATCGGCACATGCGCGGTGGCCTTGTCGCGGCGCAGGCGGCGGCAGACCTCGATCCCGCTGGTGCCTTCGATCATCCAGTCGAGGATGACGAGGTCGGGCGCGTCCTCCGCCGCCAGCATGATCGCCTCGTCCCCATCGGAGGTGGCGCGCACGGCATAGCCTTCGCTTTCGAAGCGATATTCGAGCAGCTCGCACAGCGCGGTGTCGTCCTCGACGAGCAGCAGCTTGGGATTCGACATCAGTCCTTGCCCTGGTGGTTCACAGCAGCGGGCGAAGCGCCCTTGCCACGGCCATTATGGCAGTTTCGTGTCAGAATTGTTGCAACGCCTGATTGCACCGCATTTTCGGCGGCGATCAGCGTTCGATGTCCTTGGGATAGGTGCCAGTGGCCGAATAGTGGACCATCTCGGCCACGTTGGTGGCGTGGTCACCGATCCGTTCGATATTGCGCGCCACGAACAGCAGTTGCGCCGCGCTGGAGATGGTCGACGGGTTTTCGACCATGTGGCTGACCAGGTTGCGGAAGATCGAATCGTAGAAGGCGTCCACCTTGTCGTCCCGCTCGATCACCTCGCGCGCCACCACCGGATCGCGCGCGGCATAGGCGGTCAGCACGTCGTGCACCATCTCCGCCGCCACGTCGCCCATGGCGGGCAGCAGGGTGAGCGGTTCGAACCGCGCGCGCCCTTCGATGCGGCCCACGCGCTTGGCGATGTTCTTGGCATAGTCACCGATGCGTTCGATGATCCCGCCGATCTTCAGCGCGGCGACGATCTCGCGCAGGTCGTCCGCCATCGGCGCGCGCAGGGCGAGCAGGCGCACGGCCATGGCGTCGACCTCGGTTTCCAGCGCATCGAGCCGGGCATCGCGTTTCACCACTTCGGCGGCGAGGTCCTCGTCACCGCGCACCAGCGCATCGAGCGCCTCGCTGATGGCGACTTCGGCCAGCCCGCCCATCTCCGCGATCAGGCCGCGCAGGCGGGTGATGTCTTCGTCGAATGCCTTGACTGTATGTTCGGCCATTTGGCGCCCTCTTACCCGTACCTGCCGGTGATGTAGTCCTGCGTGCGCTTCTCACGCGGGTTGGTGAAGATGTCCGAGGTGTGGCCATATTCCACCATGCTGCCAAGGTGGAAAAAGGCCGTCCGCTGCGATACGCGCGCGGCCTGCTGCATCGAGTG
>JAGREI010000226.1 GCA_020446625.1 Erythrobacter sp. | reverse complement strand
GAGGGCGGGGTGGAGCGCGATTTCGCGCAGATGGGGCACGAACTGGAAATCGTCCTGCAAGCCGCCGCCGCGGGCAAGGGCGATCCCGCCCGCCGCCCGCGCCGGGGCAACAAGGCGCACGGCAGGTGAAGCGCGTCCTGATCCTGATCGCGCGCGGCTGGCAGCTCGGCCCCAGCCGGATCCTGCCGCCTTCGTGCCGCTATCAGCCATCGTGCAGCGCCTATGCGATCGAGGCGCTGGAGAAGCACGGGGCGATTCGGGGTGGATGGTTGGCGTTCAAGCGTATACTGCGCTGCCATCCTTGGGGGGGACACGGGCATGACCCGGTGCCCTGACATCTGACCTTTAAGACAGGCGACGGACTTTCATCTTGGACAACCAGCGTAACCTCATTCTCGCCGTCGTGCTGAGCGCGATCCTGCTGTTCGGCTGGGATTTCGCCATGCGGACCTTCTATCCCCAGCCCGAAGTCGAGCCCGCCAGCGCCGCTGCCAGCGTCGCCGGCAGCGATGCGCCTGCCGTTGCCGGCCCCGCTGCCACGGACGATGCCGACGCCGTGAGCGCGGGCGAGCTGGTCGAAGTCGACGCCGCCATCGCTGCGACCGACCGGGTGGAAATCGACGCGCCCGAGGTTACCGGGTCGATCAACCTCACCGGCGCGCGGGTCGACGATATCGAACTGAAGACGCACCGCCAGACCGTCGACCGCGACAGCGGCCCGGTGCACCTGCTCCAGCCGCGCGGCACCGAAGGCCAGCAGTTCGCCCGCTTCGACTGGGTGGGCGATGGGATTGCCACCCCCGATGCCAACACCGTCTGGACCGCCCCCGCGGGCAGCGAACTGACGCAGGACACGCCGCTGCGGCTGACCTGGGACAACGGCCAGGGGCTGGTGTTCAACCAGACCATGTCGATCGACGACCATTACATGCTCACCGTGGTGCAAAGCGTCACCAACAATGGCGATGCCACCGTGGCGCTGGCGCCGCGCGGCCTGATCAACCGCACCAGCCGCAATGCCGACCAGAGCAATTTCAACGTCCACGCCGGGCCGATCTCGGCGCACGACGATGCGGTCGATTTCGGCTGGGACTACGACGACGTGGACGAGGCCGGTGGCGAGGTTGCCGTGGAAGGCCAGGTCAACTGGGTCGGCTTCACCGATATCTACTGGATGTCCACCCTGATCCCGCAGGAAGGCGGCGCGCGCGCCTACTTCTCGCCGCTGGGCAACCAGACCTATGCCGCCGTGGTGCAGTACGACGCGGTCAACGTGCCCGCCGGGCAGACCGTCACCACCACCACCCGCCTGTTTGCCGGGGCCAAGGAAAGCGCCGTCCTGTCCGCCTACGAAGACGCGGGCGTGCCGCGCTTCGGCCTGGCCATCGACTGGGGCTGGTTCCGCTGGATCGCGCGGCCGATGTGGCAGGTGCTGATCTGGCTTTTCGGTCTGGTCGGCAACTTCGGCCTCGCCATCATCTGCCTCACCTTCGTGGTGCGCCTGCTGATGTTCCCGATCGCGCAGAAGCAGTTCCACTCGATGGCGCAGATGCGCGCCGTGCAGCCCAAGATGAAGGCGTTGCAGGAACGCTACAAGGACGACAAGGCCGAGCTGCAACAGCAGATGGCCAAGCTGTACAAGGAAGAGAAGGTCAACCCGCTGGCGGGCTGCCTGCCGATCTTCCTCCAGATCCCGATCTTCTTCGCCCTCTACAAGGTGCTGCGACTGGCGATCGAGATGCGGCACGAACCGTTCTATGGCTGGATTCACGACCTTTCCGCGCCCGATCCGCTGCATGTGCTGAACCTGTTCGGCCTGCTTGACTTCACACCGCCGGGCTTCCTCGGCATCGGCGTGCTGGCGATCCTGCTGGGCTTCACCATGTGGTTGCAGTTCAAGCTGAACCCCGCCGCGATGGACCCGATGCAGCAGCAGGTGTTCATGATCATGCCGTGGATCATGATGTTCGTGATGGCGCCCTTCGCTTCGGGCCTGCTGCTCTACTGGATCACCTCCAACCTGCTGACGCTGGCGCAGCAGAAGTACCTCTATTCGCGCAATCCGCAGCTGCGGGCGCAGATGGAGAAGGAACGTGAGGAGAAGGCGCGCGCCCATGCTCGCGAGAAGGCGGGCGGGTGAGTCCCGAAGACGAAGCCCTGGCTGAAGAAGCCGCCCGGCTGTTTTCCGGCCGGGTGGACTTCCTGCTGTCCGCCCCGCAGCTGAAGTTCCTGCCCGATCCCGACTTTCCCGAAATCGCCTTCGCGGGACGGTCCAACGTGGGCAAGAGCTCGCTGATCAATGCCGTGACCGGGCGCAAGGCGATCGCGCGCGCATCGGTGACGCCGGGGCGCACGCAGGAGCTGAACTTCTTCGAAGTGGGTGATCCCACGCAATTCCGCTTCGTCGACATGCCCGGCTACGGCTTTGCCAAGGCGCCGGTGAAGGTGGTCGAAAAGTGGAAGGCGCTGGTGCGTACTTTCCTGCGCGGACGGGTGCCGCTGAAGCGTACCCTGGTGCTGGTCGACAGTCGCCACGGGCTGAAGGACGTCGATCGCGAGATGATGAAGATGCTCGACGAGGCGGCGGTGGGTTACCGGCTGGTGCTGACCAAGGCCGACAAGGTCAAGGCGAGCGAGCTGGCGGCCGTGCACGACAAGGTGGCGGCCGAAGCGCGCAAGCATTCGGCGGCCTTTCCCGTGGTCCATGCCACCAGTGCCGAAAAGGGCCTGGGCCTGGCCGAACTGCGCGCCGCGATCCTTTCCGACGTTCGCAGCTGAGCGAACCTTTCAACGCCTGCCACAGGCAACAAAAAAGGCGCCCGAAAGCGCCTTTTCGTTCGATTAGCTAGATGCTCAACCGGCCTGCTTGCCGCCGAACAGCCAATCCCAAATGCTGCCACCCATGACGTGTCTCCTTGTCAGTTAAGGACGTCAATGGGTTAACCAATAATGTTTGTAAAGCCTAAACTATATTTGTTAGCTTCTCGATTCTGCTAGACCTATGGAAATCAAGGATTTTATCGAAAGTCACCGGGCGCGAAATGGCAAATCCCTGGGCCACGAGGCACCCCGAATCGCGCAAAAGGGTTAACGTTCCCGCGTCCTCAACCCCTTCTGCCACCACGATGATTCGCAAATCGCGGCCCATTTGCAGCACGCTTTTCACGATGCCGTGGGCCTTGGGATCACTGGTCATCGGGGCGATGAACATGCGGTCGATCTTGAGTTCGGAGAAAGGCAGCTTGAGCAGCGCCTCGAGGCTGGCCGCGCCCACCCCGAAATCGTCCATCGAGATCTTGGCGCCCAGCGCGCTCAGCTCGCCCAGGATATCGGCGGCGAGGTCGAGATTGGAGATGCGATAGGTTTCGGTGATCTCCAGCGTCAGGCGGCGCGGCTCGAAACCGCTCTCGGCCAGCACGTCGCGCACCATGGTCACGATCCCGCGTTCGTGCAGCAGCGTGGCGGAGATGTTCACCGCGATCGGCAGGTTCAGCCCTTCGGCGGCAAACATGTTGCCCGCCTTGCAGGCTTCCTCCAGCACGAAGCGGGTGAGCTGGCTCATGCGGCCGGCGGTCTCGCACTGGCGGATGAAGTTGTCGGGCGGGATGTGGCCCTTCACCGGGTCCTTCCACCGCACCAGCGCCTCGGCACCGATGATCTCGCCGGTCTGCACCATGATCTTGGGCTGGAAGGCGAGGTAGATCTCGCCGTTGGTCAGCGCCGCGTCGATGCGGGCTTGCAGCGAGATGTTCCAGATCAGGTCTTCCTGCGAGGCCGAATCGGCCACGGCGATCGGTTCGAAGGTCTCGGTGGTCTTTTCCGCCACCGCCACGGCAGCCGCCAGGCGGCGCACCACGTTGGGGCTGGGGCTGATGTCGATGCCGAAGGTGATGCCCACGTCCACCTGTTGGTCGCCCACCACCAGCGGCGAGGAGAACAGCGCACGCAGGCCCTCCAGGTGCTCGCGCAGCAGGGCGGGCTCCTTCTCGCGCATGGTCCAGGCGATCAGGTGGCCTTGCCCGATGTAGATGGTGGCATCCTGCGTTGCCGCCTTCAGGCGCGCGGCGATGGCTTGCAGATAGGCGGCGTGCAGTTCGTCGGCCAGCGTGCGGCGCACTTCCTCGAACCGGTGGATGCGGGCGACGATGATCGCGGGGACGGTGTCGGCCACCACGCGATCGGCCTCCAGCGCGGCAAAGGTGGGCAGGCCGGTGACGCTGTCCACCATGCGCAGGTTCTCGCGCCACGATGCGCGCAGCCGGAACAGGCCGTAGACGAGCAACACCGACAGGGCATAGGCGATGCTGATCCGCACGTCGAAATGCGCGCTGATGAACGGCGCCGCCAGCGCGGTGATCGAGGTGACGGCATAGGCGGTGTAACGCAGGCTCCGCTGCCGGATCGACGCCGCCAGCAGCAAGGCGGCTATGGCAGCCAGGATGAACGGCAGTCCGGTGACAAAGTGTGGATCGCCGGCCAGCAGGGTTTCGGCGGCGTAAATCGAAATAATCGATGGAGGCACGGCCTTGTGGCCGGGTACGTTCGAGGGTTGGATCCCGCGTTCGCTACTGTTGCTGATGATAACGGTCTTGCCCGCCAATTCGCGCAGGCGCAGCGGGTTTTCCATCAGGTCGGAAAGGCGATAGGTCGGGATCGACGACAGTTCGTAGTTATAGGTGATCGGGAACATTTCACCCGGTTCGCCGGAAACCCCCGCGATCTGGGCTGGCAGATTGGGCAGGGAAACACCGTCCTCCTCGACCGCGTAGGGCATGTACCAAGTGTAGCCGAGGTAGTTGACCCAGGCATCGAGCGCGACCTGGTCGACTCCATCGGCGATAAGGGGTGTATCACCACGCAGCACCCGGTTGCCGTTGAAATCGGTGTTGAGCACGCGCACGAGATAGGCCTGACCGGAAAACTCACGCAGGGCATTGTTCAGGTCGGCATCGGTGCGGGCGTCAGTCGCCTGGTCAAAAACGTAATCAACATAGACTGCATCGACGCCTGCCGTATTCAGCCTGCGGATCATGTCCGCCAGTTGTCGGCGTCCCTGCGGCATCTCAGGATTGGCAAGATCAGTGTCCGATCCGACGAAGACGATCTCGCCCGAAGCCGGTTCCGTGGCCAGCCGCGATTGCGTGATCCATACTATCTGATCTACCGGCTCAAGAACCGTAACTAGCTGAAGAACAATAGCAATAGCACCCGCCCACGCAACTTGGCGTACCCGCTCGAGCCAATTGGCCCGGTTCCGCGATGGCGTGGTCTTTCCGGCCACTGCTAACCTTTCCTCGCGCCGGAAGCCCGGCGTTCAGCCCTTTCTCTGCCACACGATGGTTAACAAAGCGGTTACGGAACGAGCTTGACGCGAGGTTACCAGCGGCCGGGATCGCCGCCGTGTTCATGGTCGACAGCCTTTCACTTAACGTCTAGCGCGCGGGTAACCGCGTCGAAGCAGGGGCCAGGGCACGCACATGAAGCTGATCATCGGCAACAAGAACTATTCCAGCTGGTCCTTGCGCGGCTGGCTGGCGGCCAAGCAGAGCGGGCTGCATTTCGAGGAACTGACCGTCCATATCGACGGCGACGATTGGCAGGCGATGCGCCAGCAGCAGGGCGAATTCCGCCCCTCCGCCGGCAAGGTGCCGGTGCTGTGGGATGGCGACACGGTGGTGTGGGACAGTCTCGCCATCATGGAATACCTGGCCGACAAGGTGGGGCGCGACCGGTTCTGGCCCAAGGACGATGCCGCGCGCGGCATGGCGCGGGCCATGGTGGCGGAAATGCATTCGTCCTACCTGCCGTTGCGCCGCAATTGCCCGATGAACATCCGCGCGCGCGTGCCGGTGGACCTGACCGACGAATGCAAGGCCGATATCGTGCGCATCCTGGGCCTGTGGGCAGAGGCGCGGGCGCGCTTCGGCAAGGGCGGCCCCTTCCTGTTCGGCACCTTCAGCGCGGCAGACGTGTTCTACGCCCCGATCGTCAGCCGCTTCATCACCTACGGCATTGGCGTGCCGGGCTTTGCGCAAGCATACATGGAGGCGCTGTGGAGCCACGAGTGGATGCAGCAATGGGTCGAAGGCGCGCTGGCCGAGGAATGGCACATCTCGCAGTTCGAGGTGGGCGAGCGCGGCTGACCGCGTTCCCGATCGCGCGTGACATGGCCGTGCGGAGCGGCTAGGCGGCGCGCAGCCATGAACCAGCTTCGCCAAATCCTGCGTCGGCATTCGCGCCTCGCCCTGCTGGTGCTGGCCATGGCGCTGGTGGTGAAGGCAGCAATCCCGGTGGGTTACATGATCGGTGCCGGGGCCGACCGCGAACTGACCATCCAGATCTGCGGCGGGCAAGCCGGGCAATCGATGACGCTGGTGGTGCCGGGCAAGCCCGACAGCGCTGGCCACGACGCCGCCTTCCAGGCCACCCACTGCCCCTTTGCCGGCAACGGCGCCCCGGCATTGGCCGCAGCCGATCCCGTGCTGCTGGCAGCCGCGCTGCTGTTCGTGCTGCTGCTGGGCTTCGCGCCGTGGCGGGCGCCCGAACTTGTCCGCCATGCCTATCGCCAGCCGCCACCGCGCGGCCCGCCAGCCCTGATCTGAACCGCCTGACCGCAAGCCCGCCTCAAGGCCGGGCCGGTCGTCGATTCAATGTCCCTGCACGCAGGGATTTCAGGGAATTCCCACCATGTCACGTACCCATTCGCTGCGCGCCGCGCTGTTTGCCGGTTGCAGTCTTTCGTTCGCCTTCATCGCCCAGCCCGCCCTTGCCCAGCACGAGGGGGAGGAAGGGCAAGACCCCAATATCCTGGTAACCGGCCACGCCGCCGGTGCCGTGTTCGACCGCGAGGCGCTGGAGCGCGGGCAGGCGGGCAGCAGCGACACCGCCGAACTGCTGTCGCAGCTGCCGGGCGTCGATGCCGCCACCGGCGGCGGCTTTTCCTCCATGCCGGTGATCCGGGGGCTGTCGCAGCAACGCATTTCGATCCTGGTCGACGGGCAACTGATCGACCTGTCCTGCCCCAACGACATGAACACGCCGCTGTCCTACACCGACCCGCAGACCGTGGCATCGGTGCAGGTGCTGGCGGGCGTTTCGCCGGTCAGCCTGGGGGGCGACAATATCGGCGGCATCGTGGCGGTCAGCAGCGCTCCGCCGCGGTTCGGTGACGGCACCGCGATCACCCTGTCGGGCTCGGCATCGGCCTTCTATCGTTCCAACGGCGACGGGTTCGGCGGATCGTTGAGCCTGACCGCCGCCAATGCCAGCTTCAGCGCCACCTACAGCGGTTCCTACACCCAGTCCGACCAGTACCATGGCGGCGGCGGCGACGGGCTGGTGCGCTCCACCGAATATGCCAAGACCGACCATGCGCTGGCCCTGGCCTACCGCGATGGCATGGCGCTGGTGCAGCTGCGCGGCGGCTTCCAGTTCTCGCCTTACGAAGGTTTCGTGAACCAGGCGATGGACATGGTCTCGAACAAGAGCTGGTTCGTGAACGGGTCGTTCGAGGACAGCTTCGACTGGGGCTCGGTCGAGCTGACCGCCGCCTATCGCGACACCGATCACGTGATGAACTTCCTCGAGGACAAGCTGCCCGGCGCCATGCCGATGAACACCGAGGTGCACAGCTTCGACATGGCGGGCAAGACCGAACTGCCGCTGTCGATGCACGATACCCTGCGTCTGGGCGCGGAATATCATCACCAGTGGCTGGACGATTACTGGCCGCCGGTCGCGGGCAGCATGATGATGGGGCCGAACATGTTCGTGAACATCAACGGGGGCACCCGCAACCGTGCAGGCGCGCACGTGGAGTGGGAACGCCACTGGAGCTCCGCGCTCACCACCACCGCGGGCCTGCGGTATGACCGGGTGGCGATGAACACCGGCGATGTGGCGCCTTATGGCACCAGCATGATGCAACTTGCCGACGTGCAGGCCGCAGCCGCCTTCAACGCTGCCGATCGCCAGCGGACGGACAACAATGTGTCCTATTCGCTGCTGGCCAGCTGGCGCGTGTCGGACATGGCCACGCTGGAGGCAGGCTTCGCGCACAAGGTGCGTTCGCCCAACCTCTACGAACGCTATGCCTGGGGGCGCGGGGCCATGGCCAGCCGGATGATCGGCTGGTACGGCGACGGCAACGGCTATGTCGGCAACCTCGACCTGCTGCCGGAGAAGGCCGACACGCTCAGCCTGGCGCTGAACCTGGGCGGCGGGGCCTACGGCTGGTCGCTGGATATCGCCCCGCACTACACCCGCGTGGACGACTATATCGACGGCCAGTTCCTGCAAGTGCTGACCAACATGATGGGAATGCCGACGCCCTTCGTGCAGTTGCAGTTCGCCAACCAGGATGCCGAATTCTACGGCGTCGACGTGGCAGGCACGGTCGAACTGTTCCACGGCGAGGGCGGCAACGGCACCAGCCTCGCGCTGGCGGCATCGTGGCTGCGCGGCGACAACCTGACCGACGGCGGCCCGCTCTACCGGCAGATGCCGTTCAACGCGCGGGCCAGCCTGGTCCACCACCAGGGCGCGCTGGAACTGAGCGCCGGGCTGGAATGGGTGGCAGAGAAGACCCGCGTCGACGCCACGCGCAACGAACCCGTCACCGATGACTATGCGCTGGTGAACATCGGGGTGGCCTACGATGCCGGGCCGGTGCGGTTCAGCCTGACGGCGAACAACCTGTTCGACAGTGCCTATGCCTTGCCCCTGGGCGGGGTGTCGCTGGGCGACTACAAGGCCACCGGCGTGCTGCGCCCGGTGCCGGGGCGCGGGCGCTCGATCGACTTCGGAATCAGCACCCGGTTCTGATGGGGGCAGGGGGCGTCCGTTCGGGCGCCCCCGCTCCACCGCGCTAGTCGAACAGCGACCCGTCCTTGCGGGTGTAACCGCCGGGGCCGAACTTCAGGTCGATATCGGGATATTCGCCCCAATCGCCCTCGCTGTCGCCCGCGCTCACCGCCAGCAGCACGCAGTCCGCGTCGGATCGGTTCTGCAAGGTATGGCCGTTGCGCACCCCCTTGGACCAGGCGGCAATGTCGCCCGCCCGCATCAGCGTCTCGCCCTCGTCCTCCACCAGCACGGCCTCTCCGGCCAGGATCACCACCAGCTCGTCCTCCTCGGCGTGCCAGTGGCGCTGCGATGTCCAGGCGCCGGGCTTCAGCACGACATGCGCCGCGCCAAGATCGGTCAGCCCCGCCGCCGGGCGCAGGCGCCGCACCCAGCGTCCCGCCACCTGCTGGTTGTGCGGTGGCGGATAGCCGGTGCTGTTGGTTTGGGGGATGGTTGCAAGATCGAGCTTGGGCATTGCGTTGCACTCCTGCTAGCTGGCGCACAATGACCGACGTGATCGACCATGCCAAGCGACTGATTGCCTGCGAAAGCGTGACGCCCGCGCGCGGCCCCGTGTTCGATGCGCTGGAGGCCATGCTGGCCCCCCTGGGCTTCGCTGTGCAGCGGTTTACCCGTGGTGAAGGCCCGGCTGGATCGGACGAGGAAGCGGTCGAAAACCTGTTCGCGGTGCGCCACGGCCCACCCGGATCGCGGCACTTCGCCTTTGCCGGCCACGTCGACGTGGTGCCACCCGGAGATGGCTGGGCGAGCGAGCCGTTCGGCCCCGATGTGCGCGGCGACCTGCTCTACGGGCGCGGCGCGGTGGACATGAAGGGCGCGGTGGCCGCCATGGTCGCCGCCGTGGCGGAAGTGCCGGTCGAGGCAGGCACGCTCAGCTTCATCATCACCGGCGACGAGGAAGGCCCCGCGCTCCACGGCACCCGCGCGCTGATCGACCATATGCGCGCGACCGGCGAAATTCCCGACCTGTGCCTGGTGGGCGAACCCACCAGCGTCCACCGGCTGGGCGACATGATGAAGATCGGGCGGCGCGGCTCGGTGAACATCTGGCTGGACGTGGACGGCACGCAGGGCCACGTCGCCTATCCGCACCTGGCCGACAACCCGATCCCCCGGCTGGTGGCGATGCTGGCCGAGCTGGACGCGCTGGTGCTGGACGAGGGGACCGACTGGTTCCAGCCGTCGAACCTGGAAATCACCGAGATCGACATTCCCAACCGCGCGCACAACGTGATCCCCGGCAAGGCGCGGGCTCGCATTTCGATCCGCTTCAACGATCGGCACTCGGGCGCATCGTTGTCGGCACTGGTGGCCGGGATCGCCGCGAGGCACGGCGGCACGGCCCGCCCGGTGATAAGCGGCGAACCCTTCCTGACCGAGCCGGGCCGCTTCTCGCAGATCATTGCCGATGCCGTCATGGCCGAAACCGGGATTACGCCCGAAGCCAGCACCACCGGCGGCACGTCGGATGCGCGGTTCCTGAAAGACCTGTGCCCGGTGATCGAGTTCGGCCTGTGCAATGCCACCATGCACAAGACCGACGAAGCCGTGGCGGTTGACGACCTTGCCGCGCTTGCCGCAATCTACCGGCGGATAGCTGTGGCGGCACTCGCCACCTAGAAGGGGATATTGATGGCAGTCTGGTTCCGCATTCCGCTGTGGCAGCGCGTGATCGCTGCGCTGGTGCTGGGCATCATTGTCGGGCGGCTGTGGGGGCCGGGGGCGGAAAGCATCAAGATCATTGGCGACGTGTTCGTGGCCTTCATCAAGATGCTGGTGGTGCCGCTGATCTTCTTCAGCCTCGTTTCGGGCGTCGCCTCGATCGGTGACCTGCGCAAGCTGGGCAGCGTGGGCTGGCGCGCCCTGCTGCTGTTCGTGGTGACGGGGCAGGTGGCGGTGTGGCTGGGCCTGCTGCTGGGCAGCGTGTTCATGCCGGGGGCAGGGCTGGATACCTCGGCCATCCCGATGGGAACGGTGCCGGAAGCGAACGAGACGACCTGGCGGCAGATGCTGCTGGGCATGGTGCCGCAAAGCCCGGTGCAGGTGATGGCGGACGTCAACGTGCTGCCCTTGATCATCTTCTCGCTGCTGCTGGGCGTGGGCATCCTGATGGCGAAGGAAGAGGGCGAACCCGTCCTCAAGATCTTCGATTCCGGCTCTGTAGTGATGCAGAAGGTGACCATGGTGGTGATGGAGCTCACCCCCTTCGGCGTCTTCGCGCTGATGGCCTGGGTGGCAGGAACGCTGGGCTTCGGCGCGCTGGCGGCGCTGGGCAAGCTGGTGTTCCTCAACTACCTGGGCTGCCTGCTGATCATCCTGGTGATGTATTCGGCGCTGATAAAGTTCGTGGCCAAGCTGCCGGTGATCGACTTCTTCCGTGGTATCGTTGACGCGATCGCGGTCAGCTATTCCACCGCCAGTTCCAACGCCACCTTGCCTGTCACCCTGCGCTGCGCCGAACGCAACCTGGGCATCAGCAATTCGGTGGCGAGCTTCGTCATCTCGCTCGGCGCGACGATCAACATGAACGGCACGGCCATGTACCTGGGCCTGGCCACGCTGTTCGGCGCGCAGATCTTCGGGGTGGACCTGTCTTGGGGCGATTATTTCATGATCGCGCTGCTCGGCACGCTGGGCGCGGTGGGGGCGGCAGGCATTCCCGGCGCGGGGCTGATCATGATGGCGCTGGTGTTCGGCGCGGTGGGCGTACCGTTGGAAACGATCGCCTTCGTGGCGGGTGTGGACCGGATCATGGACATGATGCGCACCACCACCAACGTAACTGGCGATGCTGCCGTGGCCACTGCTGTCGCCTCGCTCACCGGGGAGATCGACCGCGAGGAAATGATCTCGGCGGACGACGTATAGGGGGAGGCGAGCGATGCGGACAGGGGTGCTGACCGGTGTTGCGCTGCTTGCAGCCGGATGCTCGCAGGCAGAGCCAGCGGACGGTCAGGCCGATGCCACCGATGCGGCACCGGCACCGGCCACCCACCGCGATCCGGCGACGGCGGACACTGCCGACGCCTATCTCGGCACCTTCGATCTGGCCTATGCGGATGGGACGCAGGCCAGGGTAACCTTCCTGACGGGCGGGTTGGTCAGCGCGGAATTCGCAGGGCAGGCGGTGACTGCCTCCTATACCGTGCCCGAACCGGGCAAGGTCTGCTTCGACAATGTCAGCACCGGCGATCCGCCGCATTGCTGGGTCAACTCGCCCGCCGATGCCCAGGGGGCATGGGTCGCCACCATGGATGACGGTTCGACGCTGACGGTTACGCCTGCGGGCTAGCTGACCGCCCGCCGGTACAGGTGCCAGGTTGCATGGCCCAGCACCGGCAGCACCACCAGCAGGCCCAGGAAGGCGGGCAGGATGGCCAGTACCAGCAGCACCACGATCGTCACCGCCCAGGCCAGCATCACGCCGGTATTGCGCAGAACCGTCTTCATGCTGGTGATGATGGCAGTGATGAAATCCACGTCGCGGTCCACCAGCATGGGCAGGCTGATCACGGTGATGCAGTAGAAGAACCACGACAGCACCGCGCCCACCATGGTGCCGACGCCCAGCATGGCGATCCCCACCGGCGTGGCCATTGCCGCCAGCGATTCGCTGCCCATGCCGCTTTCGGCCATGAACACGGCGAAGATGACGTGGGCGATGATCACCCAGAAGCTGAAGGCGACGAAGACGAAGCCGCCCATCATCAGCAATTGCTGGTCACCATGCCCGCGCAAGGCGCCCAGCACCGCGCCCCACGACAAGGGCAGCCCGGCCTCGCGCCGGCGGCTGATCTCGTAGAGGCCGACCGCGGCGAAGGGCGCCACCAGCGGGAAGCCCGCGGTAACCGGCACCAGCCAGCCCACCTCACCGCGGAACAGGCCGAGGTAGGTCATCGACAGCCCTGACACGGTGTAGATCGCGCCGAAGAACAGGCTGTAGACCGGATGCGCGCAGAAATCGCGCCAGCCAGCCGCCAGCGCCCGGCGCAGGTCCGCGACAGTCAGGTCTTCGGCAATCAGCGGCTGTCCCGCACCCCGCGTCTTCGTCATGGCGATCCTCTCCCGACAGTGATGCTGGCAGGATTTCGCGCAAGCACCATGCGCCAGATCAAATTTGCGGCGGTGAAGTGAAGCCTGGCTGCCCGGTCGTCAGCTGCGGCAATTGCGTTCACAGGTGGTGCCGGGTGATGGCACGAAGCTGCCGCTCATGCGAAGGATCGACCCATCGGCCAGGCGAAAGAATGGCGCGTCCGTCAACTGCAAGGCATCAATATTGCCAGCGACATAGAGGCCCGCCGCAACGCCCCCATCACTGTTTGCGCCACCATTCGAGCGACGGCTTTGCCGGGCTGACTGACTACCCGATCGCTGGGAATTCGTCGCCGCGATCACGCCTGCCGCACCGCCGAGCGCATCGCGCGATGCCGTGCCCAGCCGCCCGGCAGCGGCGCCCGTGCGAGCACCAGTGCCGGAAAGGATTGCTGCACTTTCGGCGGCATCCTGCGCCATGGCCGGGGTAACCGTCATGGCCGCCAGTGCCATCGGCAGCACCGAAATCGCGATTATCCTGCGCATTGACACCCCCTGTGACACCCCTTGTCGCTTGCCACGACAGTGTGCGACTCTTCGGTGGCCTTGGCAAGCGCGGGCTATTTTCGCGGCTCCAGCACCTTCTTCCGGTAACTGCACAGGTCCGCCACCTTGCAGCGCCAGCATTCGGGCGTGCGCGCCTTGCATACGTAGCGGCCGTGCAGGATCAGCC
>JAGREI010000225.1 GCA_020446625.1 Erythrobacter sp. | reverse complement strand
CGTCTTCGCCTTGTAGCCGCACAGGTCGGCGACTGCGCAGGCCGGGCAGTCGGGCTTGCGGGCCTTGCAGACATATCGGCCGTGCAGGATCAGCCAGTGGTGTGCGTGCAGGCGGAAGGGCTGCGGCACGCGCTTTTCCAGCTTCGCCTCGACCTGTTCGGGCGTCTTGCCCTTGGCCATGCCGGTGCGGTTGCCGACGCGGAAGATGTGCGTATCGACCGCGAAAGTCTCCTGCCCGAACCAGCAGTTGAGCACCACGTTGGCGGTCTTGCGGCCCACGCCGGGCAGCTTGACCAGTTCCTCCCGCGTGTCCGGCACCTGGCTGCCGTAGTCGTCCACCAGCAGCTGGCTCAGTGCGATCACGTTCTTCGCCTTGGAGTTGAACAGGCCGATGGTCTTGATGTGCTCGATCAGCCCCTGTTCGCCCAGTTCCAGCATCTGTTCGGGCGTCTTCACGCGGGCGAACAGCGCGCGGGTAGCCTTGTTGACGCCGACATCGGTCGCCTGTGCGGACAGCGCGACCGCCACCACCAGCTGGAAGGCATTGCCGTATTCCAATTCGGTCTGCGGCGCGGGATCGTCTTCCGCCAGGCGGCGGAAGAATTCGAAGATCTGGTCCCTGGTCATTTGCGCGGCTTGTGCGGATTGCGCGTGCGTTCGAGCGCGGCGATCTTGGCCTCCACCTGCTCGTCGATCTCGTCGAGCCGCTCGAGGTGCTGGCGCATCTCGTCGATCCGCTGGTCGCGGCGGCGCTGCATGGCTTCGGAAAAGGCGGCGGCGATGATACCGGTGGGCATGGCCACCAGCGCGATGCCCGACAGCGCGATCATGCTGGCGAAGACCTTGCCCAGCGGCGTGATGGGAAAGGCATCGCCATAGCCCACCGTGGTGAGCGTGATGATCGCCCACCACAGCGCGCGCGGGATCGACCCGAACTGTTCGGGCTGCACGTCGCCTTCGGTCATGTAGAGCGCGGTGGCGCCGAACAGCAGCAACATGCCCGCCAGCGCCATGGTCACGATCAGGTCGTCCGCGCGATCGGTTACCGCGCCCCAGACTTCCTTCAGCGCGCGGTTGAAACGGCCGAACTTCATCACCGCCAGCACCCGCACCAGCCGAAGCGTGCGCAGCATGGCGGCATCGGCGGTGATCAGCGGCATCAGGGTGGAGATCACCACTGCCAGGTCGATCAGGCCCAGCGGCGAACGCATGAACCGCCACCGCTTGGCCCAGGCCGATCCTTCGCCGGGCTGTTCTGCCGCCGCGAAAACCCGCGCGATGTATTCGATCAGGAAGATCGTCCCGAACACCATTTCGAACACCACGAAGCGTTCGTGCCAGGCGCGCGGCAGGCCGCGTTCGGTGGACATGGCGGCGGTGGCCACGGCCAGCAGGATCACCACGATCAGTAGCTTGTTGACCAGCGTCAGCCGCCCGTCGGGGTGCGCGCCCACGAACAGTTCGTCATACAGCTTGCGGCGCAGCCCCTCCATCAGGTCACCTCAGCCAGCGCAGCATGTTGGGATAGGTGGGGGTGCCGCTGGCCAGCGCGCGCGACAGGTTGATTTCGGTCATGCCGTGCTGGGCCAGCAGGTCGGCCCCGACATATTGACCAGTGGCATAGCATTGCGCGGCGAATTCGCTGCGGCCCTTGTAGCCTTCGGCATGGAACAGTTCGCGCAAGGCCACGCCGCACTGGCGCGCAGCGGCATAGGACCAGGCGATGGCCATGCGTTCTTCCGCCAGCACGCGGCGCACATGGCTGAGGCTGGGGCGGGTTTCGGGCGGCACCACGGCGACATGCCCGGCCTCGTGCAGCAGGTCGCCCGGCCAGATCGGCACCTGGGGGTCGATCACCACCTGCCCCTCGCGGATCGACAGGCCTTCGATGGATTGCGATTCCTCGTCCTCGCGCAGCCTGACGCCGATGCCCACTTCGGCCAGGAAGTCGAGGCAGCGCGCGCCCGTGGCCTGGCCGCCGCCGTCATCGCGCCAAGTGCATCGTTCGGCGGTGGCCGCGATCATAGCCCCAGCACGTCCTCCATCTGGTAACGCCCGGCGGGCTTGCCGATCAGCCATGCTGCCGCTTGCACCGCGCCGCGAGCGAAGATCATGCGGCTTTCGGCCGAGTGGCTGAGGGTGATCCGTTCCTGCTCGCCAGCCAGGATCACCGAATGTTCGCCCGCCACGGTGCCGCCGCGCAGCGCGGCAAAGCCGATGGCGCCTTCGGCACGCGGGCCGGTGTGGCCGTGCCGCCCGCTTTCGAAGTGCTGCGCCAGCGCCACGCCGCGCGCCTGTGCCGCGGCATCGCCCAGCAGCAGCGCGGTGCCCGAAGGTGCATCCACCTTCATCCGGTGGTGCATTTCCAGCACCTCGATATCCCATTCCGGCCCCAGCCTGCTCGCCGCCTCGCGCACCAGGTGCGCCAGCAGGGTGACGCCCAGCGAGGTATTGCCGGTTTGCAGTACCGGCACCGCCTGCGCCGCATGGTCGATGGCCAGGTGGTTCTCGTCGGACAGGCCGGTGGTGCCGATCAGCAACGGCACGCCCGCGCCGATCGCGGCGTGGAGGTTGGCCGCCAGCGCGGCGGGGGCGGAAAAGTCCACCAGCACGTCGCTCAGGTCGGCCAGCCGGGCGGCATCCTCGCCTCGGTCGATCCCGCCCGAGACACTATGCCCCGCAGCGGGGATCGCCTCCGCCAGCGCCAGCCCCATGCGCCCTTCGCTGCCGATAATGCCGATCCGTGCCATTGCCACTCCTGTTGCTGTCATGCTTCATGCGCAAGATGGAAGGCATCCGCAACATCGTGATCCTCACCGGCGCGGGGATTTCCGCCGAATCGGGCCTGCGCACCTTTCGCGCCGACGATGGCCTGTGGGAAGATCACCCGGTGGAGGAAGTGGCGACGCCTGAGGGCTTCCGCCGCGATCCTGATCTGGTGCAACGCTTCTACGACGCGCGGCGCGAGAACGTGCGCGCGGCCAATCCCAATGCCGCGCACCTGGCGCTGGGGCGGCTGGATGCCGAATGGCCCAGGGGCCACGGGGGCGAACTGCTGATCGTCACCCAGAACATCGACGACCTGCATGAACGCGGCGGTGCGGGGCGCGTGCTGCACATGCATGGCGAGGCGCTGAGCGCCTGGTGCACCATGTGCGACGAACGTTTCCGCTGGACCGGCACCCTGCGCGACAATCCGCCATGCCCCGCCTGCGGATCGCGCGCCTTGCGGCCGGATATCGTGTGGTTCGGGGAAATGCCCTATCGCATGGGCGAGATCTACGCGGCGATCCTGCGGGCGGACCTGTTCGTCTCCATCGGCACATCGGGCGCGGTCTATC
>JAGREI010000224.1 GCA_020446625.1 Erythrobacter sp. | reverse complement strand
GTCGGGTGCTGATCGTGCATCAACTTGCCCGCGTCCTGTTCGACATGGATGCGCTCCACCCCGATCGTCCGGGTCGTGCCTTCGGGATGCTTCTCGTCAAGACTGATCTCGATCTGCCCTTCGCCCACCAGCGGGTGATAGAGCTGACTGATCTGGTAGCCCTGCGGCAAATCGGCATAGAAGTAGTTCTTGCGGTCAAACCGGCTCCAGGCGTTGATCTGCGCCTCGATCGCCATGCCGGTGCGTACCGCCTGACGGATGCATTCGCGGTTCGGCACCGGCAGCATTCCCGGCATGGCCGCGTCCACCAGGCTCACTTGCGTGTTCGGTTCGGCGCCAAAGGCGGTGCTGGCGCCCGAAAACAGCTTGGCGTTGCTGGTAACCTGCGCGTGGACTTCGAGGCCGATCACGACCTCCCATTCGCCGGTGGCTCCGGATACTCGATAGTTGCTCATGGCTGTCCCGTTATCCTGTGATTGCGCCGGGTGGAAGGGCTCAATTCCATTGCGCCGCCTTGCGCTTCGACCAGCGCCGCGCAGGCTCCTCGATCCAGCGCCAGGTAAAGCAGGCCATCACCACGGTCGCACCCAGCATGGCCGCCATCAGCACGGCGCCCCAGGCCGGAGCGAGTGCCAGTTCGGTTATGTGGGGTTGCACCTGCACCAGCACCCAGCCGGTGCGCGATTGCAGCACGGTCAGCAGGTCGTATGTCCGCCCGATCACGAAGCCGTGCACCATGTAGATCGAATAGCTGAGCGTGCCGAGCCAGACGAATGGGGCCTGCAACAGCAGTCGGCTCAGCACGCCGCGCTCGAAGGCGAAGACCAGGATCAGCGCGGCGAAGACCACGTCCGCCGTGCCACGCGAAGGCAGGCCGAAGAAGGGCATGAAGCGGATCGTCAGCACCATGGCCAGCACCAGCGCCGCTTCGGCCAGGCTGGCCAGCAGCGGCGATGGGTTCACGTGCCGCACGCGCAGCCACAGCTCGTAAAGCGCCAGGCCCAGCCCGAAACCGGCCAGCCCGCGCAGGATGTCGAGGGTTTCGCGCCCATGCGGCAGGCGCAGCAGGACCATGGCGACCACGGCGACAGCCAGCGCGATCCAGGTACCCCAGCGACCGGCAAAACGCCACAGCAGGGCGGCCATCAGGTAGAGCCCCACTTCGACCGAAATCGACCAGCTGGAGGAAAGCCACGGCCGCTGGCCCGGATGCACGTATTCCTGCAACAGCAGCAGCGTCGCCGGCAGGGTCCACCATTCGCGCAAATGTCCGAACGGCGCGCGCCCGGCGAGATCCTGCATCGAGGTCAGGGCAAGGAAGGCCAGCTCCAGCGCCAGCAGCAGGCCCACCATGAACACATGCAGCGGCAGTAACCGCAGGTAGCGCAGGAACATGAACTTCAGCGTGCCGAATCCGTCGCGCAGCTTCTGGCCATAGGCCGCAGCGATGACGAAGCCGGACAGCACGAAGAAGAAGTCCACCGCCAGCCCCAGCCGCTGGTAGAACACGCCGTCAAGCCACCAGTACGGACCCTTCACATGATACCAGGCCACCCCCAGCGCCGCGATGCCGCGCCACGAATCGAGCGCGGTGAAGCGATGCATGGATGGGTTCATTGTCACACTAGTTCGCCGGAGAGCCCCTAGTGTCAACATTGCTCCAGTTGCTCCGGAGTGTGCAACACCAACGCTGGCATCGCCGACAAAAGAGATTATCGCTCACTCAGCGACAATAATTCGCTCGTATCGTGCCTTCGCAACACGGATGTTTGGAGGGACGGTCGAACCGACAAAACCTTGGGGCGAAGTAATGGTCGTGGACCTTCCTGGTTCTATCCAGCTATCGAACGTCCAAGTTCTACCGTTAGCATCTTCGAGTTCGAATTGAGTGACGATGAACTCACTATCATTTTGAACGCGTATAGCCTGCTCCATCTCTGGCTCGGCCTCGCCTCTCATAACTTCTAATGACGTGGTAGGTGCCGCGCGTTCAAAGTGAACGAGTTCCAACGGGCCTTCTCGCGCACTTTCAAACCGTCTCCGACATGCCTCTTCGGCCATCGAAATGGCATCGTCGCTGCTAGCTTCCGTCACCGCACTGAGAATGCAGTCGTTGTAGCCTCCATCGAAGCACCCCGAAAGCATTGGAATGCTCGCCAGGATGAGGAGTCGCCTCACCACCACCGGGCCGGCTGCGCGGTGAACCCGGCGCGCTGTTCGATAGCGAGGCCCACGTTGAGCACCTGCTGTTCGTCCAGCGGCTTGCCGATCACCTGCAAGCCCAGCGGCAGGCCCTTGGCTGTCAGCGTGGCAGGCACGCTCATCGCGGGCAGGCCGGCCAGGCTGGCAGGCACGGCGAACACGTCGTTCAGGTACATGGCCAGCGGATCGCTGGTCATATCTTCCAGCGGGAAGGCGGGCGTGGGCGTGGTGGGCGCCAGGATCGCGTCGCACTGGCCGAAAGCGGTCATGAAGTCCTGCTGCACCAGCGTGCGCACCTTCTGCGCCTGGGTGTAGTAGGCATCGTAGAACCCGGCGCTGAGCACATAGGTGCCGATGATGATGCGGCGCTTCACCTCGTCCCCGAACCCTTCGGCGCGGGTGGCGGCGTACATGTCCTGCAAACCGGCCTTTTCGGGCAGCTCGCGCAGGCCGTAACGCACGCCGTCATAGCGGGCGAGGTTGCTGGAAGCTTCGGCAGGCGCAACGATGTAGTAGGCGGCAAGGCCATACTTGCTGTGCGGCAGGCGCACGTCGACGATCTCGGCCCCGGCATCGCGCAGCCACGCCTTGCCCGCTTCCCAGCTGGCCACGATTTCGGGGTCCATCCCGTCGACCATGTAATCGGTGGGGATGCCGATGCGCTTGCCGCGCAGGTCGGCATTCAGCGCGCCCGCCCAGTCGGGCACCGGCTCGTTGAGGCTGGTCGAATCCTTGGGATCGAAGCCCGCCATGGCGCCCAGCATGATCGCGCAGTCTTCCACCGAACGCGCCATCGGCCCGGCCTGATCGAGGCTGGAGGCGAAGGCGACCACGCCCCAGCGCGAGCAGCGACCATAGGTCGGCTTGATCCCGGTCGTGCCGGTGATGGCGCAGGGCTGGCGGATCGAGCCGCCGGTG
>JAGREI010000223.1 GCA_020446625.1 Erythrobacter sp. | reverse complement strand
AAGCAGGGCTTTGCCATCGCCGCCGCCGCAGCTGCGGCGGGCGCGCGGGTGACGCTGGTGACCGGCCCCGTGCACCTGCGCACCCCGCTGGGGGTGGAGCGCGTCGACGTCGAAAGCGCCGAGGACATGGCCAAGGCCGTGCGCGAGGCGCTGCCGGTGGATGCTGCCGTGATGGCTGCCGCCGTGGCCGACTGGCGCACGCGCGATTACAACGCGGTGAAGATCAAGAAGCGCGGCGCCGCGCCGCCCGCGCTGGTGCTGACCGAGAACCCCGATATCCTCGCCACCGTGGCCGCCAGCCCGCAGCGCCCCGAACTGTTGATCGGCTTTGCGGCGGAAACCAACGACGTGGTCGACAACGCGCGCAAGAAGCGCAAGTCCAAGGGCGTCGACTGGATCGTGGCCAACGATGTCTCGGGCGATGTGATGGGCGGGGACAACAACCAGGTCCACCTCGTCAAGGAGAACAAGGTGGAGCATTGGGATCCGATGACCAAGCAGGACGTGGCCAGCAAGCTGGTCGAGAAAATTGCCGAGAAGCTCACCGCCGATGGCTGATCGCATCACTGTTGAAATCAAGCGCCTGCCGCACGGCCACGGGCTGGACCTGCCCGTCTATGCCACCAGCGGCGCGGCGGGCATGGACGTGGTCAGCGCCGAGAACGTCACCCTGCGCCCCGGCGCGCGGCTGGCGGTGGCGACCGGCTTTGCCGTGGCGATCCCTGCCGGTTACGAGATCCAGGTGCGCCCGCGTTCCGGGCTGGCGCTGAAGCACGGCATCACCGTCCCCAACACCCCCGGCACCATCGACAGCGACTATCGCGGCGAGCTGAAGGTGATCATGATCAACCATTCGCAGGACAACTTCCCCATCCAGCGTGGTGACCGCATCGCCCAGCTGGTGGTGTCGCCGGTGACGCAGGGGCTGTGGCGCGAAGTCGACGAACTGGACGAAACCGCGCGCGGCGCTGGCGGGTTCGGCAGCACCGGGGGGCACGGAGCGCTGTAATGTGCTGCCCGCTTTAATCGAACAGGAACAGCAGCGTACTCGCCCGGAACAGCGCGGCCACCGGCTGGCCGTCCTGACCCGTTGCCGGGGTAAAGCGGGCGACACGGGTGAAATCCCGGCACAGCAGGCGCGCATCCTGCTGGTCGATCAAGGGGGCTTGCAGGACGCAATCCTGCACCTGCCCCTGGGCGTCCACCGCCATGCGCATCTGGAACAGCAGGCTCTGCCGGTTGAGCAGCAAGGTCGCAGGCCAGCGCAGGCTGCGCAGGACTTCGTAGCCGTTGAGCAGTTCCGGCTGGCTGGTAAGCGTGGCCGGATCGGCAACCGAGAGATACCAGCTGGCAGCAAGCGCCGCTTCGCAGTTCGCCAACTGGGCCAGCGGTTGCGCCATGTCGCCAATCGGCAGCTCGATCGGGTCCAGTTCCCCCGTGCTGATCGCCAGCCGCTGAGCGAGCGGATTGAACGGCACCTCGGTGCGGTTGTCGCTGGTGCCGGACCAGATCCAGGTGAACCGTCCGCCAGCCTGCGCCGGATAGGTGCGGAAGGTGATCGACCCCTGGTTCCCCACCCGGCCATTGATCACCATGCTCGGCTCTGCATCGGCAATGCTGCCCCAGGCGATATTGGCTACGCGCGCCTTGTTCTCGTTACGCGGCAAGCCCTGTCCCACCAGGATCACCTGGTAACCGCCTGTGGGGCCGTAGGAATAGAGATAGAGCGCAACCTGGCGCGAGCCGCTGCCGAAGGTGCGCGAGAGGCGGCAGTATTCGCTGTCCTGCCGCAGGCTCCAGTCACCGGCGGGTTCCAGGTTGCGCGCCTGGGCAAGGGCCGGTTGCGGGGCGACAAGCAGCAGTGCGAGCAGGCCAAGCCACAGTCTTTTCATCGGTTTATCCCCTCCCGGCGCCAATGCTATCGCGCAAGTGCAAAAGAAGAAAGGCGGCTCGCATCGCTGCGAACCGCCTTTCTTGCGCATTGTCCCGGCCCGGTCAGCGTTGCGTGGGCTGATCTTCCGGCGCGATCGAGATGCGCACCGTTTCGCCCGAGTTGCCGGGGAAGTCGGTGAACATGGCCTCCACCAGGTTGGGCACCAGGTATTGCAGGCGGTTGGATCGCGAGGCGGCCTCGGCATTGCCTTCGAACAGGCGCTGGCCGCTGGCTGCATCGTCGATCTTCAGCGAAACGCCGCTGGTGTAGACGGTGTAGCTGTCCACCCCGCCATCGAAGAACGGATCGTACCAGCCATAGCCCCAGGGACGACCGCCGACATAGGCCACGCGCGAGCGGCCGCGCCGGTCACGATAGACCACCGGCTGACGATAGCCGTACCAGCTGGAATAGAAGGGATCGCGATAGCCATAGCCGAACCCCGACGAGCGGATGCGTTCGCGCCCGTCGTCCACGCCATAGTCGAAGCGCACCAGCAGCGTGGCGGCTTCGGGCGAGGCGGCCTGGACATAGCCCAGCCGTTCCATCTGCGCTTCCACCTGATCGGCGTAGAGCGCGAATTCGAGCCCGCCCGCCAGTGCGGGATCGTCGGCCACGACATAGAAGCTTTGCCCCGCAGGCGCGGGCAGCTGGCTTTCGAAGCGCGACACGTCGGCGCGGAAGGGGGTGGCGCAGGCGGCAAGGCCCAGCGCGAGGGCGCCCACGGTGGCGATCCGCAGGCTGCGTGAAGCAAGGGTGGAAGTTACCATGGCAAGTCTCTCAAGATAGCGAATGGACGCGCGTCTGCCCTCATCCCGACACACAGGAATGTCTACGATGGCCCGTGCAATAGCAAGGGTGGAGTGAATGGCGCTTGAACCGGCGTGCGGGGCGCGGGGCAAGCTTATCCCGCTGCAATGGCCGGGTTTACCCGATTTTCAACCCTGTGCGCGACACTCGCTGAAGGATTGGAGGGCGCATGGCATTTCCCGTCGACGAGAAGCCCCGCGTGGGGCGCAAGCAGTACTGGATCCTGTTCGGCGTCAACATCGTGGCGATGGTGATGCTGGTGGTGGGGGCCGTGGCGGCGCTGATGGCGGGCGAGTTCCTCACCGCCGGGCTCGCCTTCCTGCTGATCGTGCCGGTGGGCATCTATTTCCGCGTGGTGATGATGCGCCGCTGCCGCGATATCGGCTGGCCGCCGTCGCTGCCGTGGATCATGTTCGGGCTGGGGATGGTGGCGAGCTGGTACAGCCTTGGCAGCACGGGCAGCGGCGTGGTGGGCATGGAAAAGCCGGTCGGCCCCGCAACGGGCGGCATGGGCCTGTCGTGGCTGGTGTCGATGGCCGACTTCGTGCTGATGATCGTGCTCGGCTGTATCAGGAGCCGCGACAGCGTGGACTACCAGGAGGTGTTCGGCGGCTATGCCAGCGCCCCTGCTCCGCAACGCACCATGCCCAAATCGCACCGGGGCGCCGATCCGCGCCCGCAAGCCGATTTCGGCGCGCCGCGCCCCAGCGTGGCATCCGGCGACAGCGACGCCATGGACGATGCCATCGCCCGCGCGCTCGACAACTATCGCCGTACCGGATCGGCCGTACCCGAAGCAGGACAGCAAGGCCCGTTGCGACAGCGCGGCGCTCCTGCGCCCGCACCCGCCCAGCAGCTGCGCGTGGGCGGGTTTGGGCGCAAGGTCGTCTAGAGCGGCACTATCCGCGCACCAGCCCCAGCGCCTTGTAGGCTGCATCGAGCGTGGGCGTACCCAGCTCCCGCGCCTGCGCCGCGCCACGGGCGAGGATCGCGTCGAGCTGTTCGCGATCGTCCTTCAGTTCGACGAAGCGATCGCGGATCGGGGTCAGCACCGACACCAGCAACTCGGCCAGCGCGGGCTTGAACTGGCCGAACCCGGCCCCGCCATGCTGAGCCAGCACTTCGGCAGGCGTCGTCTCTGCCAGCGCGGCGTAGATGGTGACGAGGTTCAGCGCCTCGGGCCGCCCTTCCAGCCCGGCCACTTCGCTGGGCAGCGGTTCGGGATCGGTCTTCGCCTTGCGCACCTTCTGCGC
>JAGREI010000222.1 GCA_020446625.1 Erythrobacter sp. | reverse complement strand
CCCGGCAAGATGGTGAAGGGCATGGGCGGGGCGATGGACCTGGTCGCGGGCGTCAAGAAGATCATCGTGGTGATGGAGCACACCAGCAAGAACGGCGATCCCAAGTTCATCCCCGAATGCACCCTGCCGCTGACCGGCACCAACGTGGTCGACATGGTGATTACCGATCTTGCCGTGTTCAAGCGCCCCGATCACGCCAGCCCGTTCCAGCTGGTCGAACTGGCGCCCGGCGTGACGGCGGAAGAAGTCGCGGCGAAGACCTCGGCGCACTACGTCAGCTAGAAGGCGGCGGGAGATGGGCTACACCCTCATCACCGCCAACCGCAATTATTCCAGCTGGAGCCTGCGCCCCTGGGTGCTGATGAAGGCGCTGGGCATTCCCTTCGCGGACAGGGTGGAGCCGTTCACCAAGCCGGTGAACTGGCACGACTTCCGCGCCTTTTCACCCACCGGGCAGGTGCCTGCGCTGCTCGCCAAGGAGCAGGGTGGCGAGCGGACCGTCTGGGATTCGCTCGGGATCGTGCTTTACCTGGCAGAGCGGCACCCCGGCCTGTGGCCCGCGGACGAGGCGGCTCGCGCCTTCGCTCAGAGCGCGGTGTGCGAAATGCACGGCGGGTTCTCCGCGCTGCGCAGCCAGTGCACCATGAACGTGGGCGTGCGGGTGGCCATGGGGCCGCACGATGCCGCGCTGGCGAAGGACGTGGCGCGCCTGCGCGAACTGTTCGAACAAGGGCTCGACAGCTTCGGCGGCCCCTGGCTGGCCGGGCCTGACTTCACCGCGCTCGACGCCTTCTTCGCGCCCGTCGCCTGGCGGGTGCGCACCTATGCGCTGGACCTGGGGCGCGGGCAGGCCTGGGTCGATCGCGTGATCGCGCACCCCGCCATGCAGGAATGGGAAGCCGCGGCACTGGCCGAAACCTGGCGCGAGGAAAGCCACGAGGCGGAACTGGCGGCGGCGGGAACGATCGTGGCAGATTACCGGGCCGGGTGACCTTCCGCTCGCTGGCGGATGATTTCCAGCACGTTGGCCTGTACATCGCCCAGGAACAGCTCTCCCCACAGGCTGGCATAGCCGTTGAAATGGCTGTGTGCGGTGTAGCTGGTGTGCAGCCGCAAGAGATTGCGACCATCGGCCAGCGGCACCAGTTCGTAGCCCCCGCTTTCGATCACCATGTGCGGGCCATCGGGACGCAGATGCGGGTCAGTGATCTCCCAGCCCTGGCTGCCGGTAAAATCGAACCGCCAGCCGATGCGCCGCGAGGGCTGCCAGTCCGTCACCACCTCGTCGAAGGCCACGCCGCGCTGCCAGCGGGCATGGCGCGTGGCACCCAGGCCCTCGCCAAGGAGCGAGGCGGACTGCGGGCGAGGCAGACCGAGCAGGCTTTGCGACACATTCCATTGCCCCTCGTCGGTCCGCACCTCGCCCATGCCCTGCATAAGCGGCCAGATCGCCTCGGCGGGCGCGTCGATCACCACCGCGCGCGTCACTGTATAATGGTCCTGGGGCAAGGGCAGTTGCGCCTCCAGCGGCATGACCAGAAAGGGCAGCACGATCAGCGCGTGAACGCGGAAGGTATCGCCCTCGTCAAGCCTGCGGTTCGCCTCTCGCAATTTGTAGGCCGCGCCCGTGCCTGCCATGCCAAACACGATCCACAACGGGGCGAGCATGGCGATGCAGATCACCCCTTCGCGCAAGACAAAGGCGGCCACCACGATCATGCCCATGGCGCTCATCACCGGCACCAGCAGATAGAAGCTGAGCGGACGGCGCGCGTGGGGATCGGCAAGGCAGGCGATGAAGGCGTTGATCGCCGCAGGCTGGACAACAGCGAAGCTGACCGAGACCAGGCCTTCGGCGGGCCGCGCCCATTCGAGCAGCAGATAGCTGCCCACGCCCCAGAGCAGGGCCACGAGGCAGATGCGGGCTATGCGCCATGCGGTCGACCCTGTGCCTGCCTCGCTCATCACCTCCGCTCCTTCATCGCAGACGAATCGTGTTGACTTCCTTTATTTCGGAAATTACAGAAATACCAGTCTCAAGATGAAAGCTGGGCCGTGAACCTCATCCAGATCCCCGAAGCCGAAGCATTCATCCTCCACTGGGGGGAGATGGGGTCGCACTGGGGGGTGAACCGCTCGGTCAGCCAGGTCCATGCCTTGCTCTACCTCAGCGACCGCCCGCTGCACGCCGAGGAAATCTGCGACACGTTGGGCCTGGCGCGCAGCAACGTCTCCACCGCGCTCAAGGAATTGCAGAGCTATGCCATCGTGCGCCGCCAGCACGTGGCAGGCGACCGGCGCGATCACTTCGTGGCCGAGGCCGACCTGTGGGAAATGCTGATGCGGATCGTGGTGGAACGCAAGAAGCGCGAGATCGACCCCACCCTGCTGGTGCTGGCAGACCTTTCGGCGCAGCTGGAAGGGCGCACCGACGTGCCGGTGCACGTGCGCGAACGCATCCAGAAGATGCACGATTTCATGGGCAACCTGGCGGGCTGGTTCGACGACGTCCGCCGCCTGCCCAAGGGTACGCTGGTGGCGCTGATGAAGCTGGGCAGCAAGGTCGCCCGCTTTATCCCGACGCGCAACCAGAGCGGCAGCTAACCCCCGACAGCGAAAGGATCACAGACCATGACCGAACAGCTGCAAGATCGGGTTTCTGATTTTTCAGAAATTGACGAAAGTCCGTTCAGCCCGCATGTCATCGCTTTCGCACGCGCAGTGCTCTGGGGTACGATTGCCGGTGGCGGGATCTTCCTGCTGGTCAGCGTACCGGTGGCCATCGCCGCACTTATTGACGGTTACATCGTTCAGGCCGTGGGCGTTGCGCTGCTGCCGCTGGGCATTTCGGGCGCGGGGACGCTGGCCGGAATGCTGCTGCTGGGGCTGCCCGTCACCGCGATCCTGCACGCACTGAACCGCGAGACCGCCAGGAACTATGCGCTCGCAGGCACCGTGCTGGGCCTGGTGTCGCCCGCTGCCATGATGGCCATCGCGGGAGACTCTGACGAGACCTTGATCGGCTTCGGCATGTTCCTCGGCCTGTTCGGGCTGATGGCCGGCGGCGTGAGCAGCAACATCTGGGGCCAATGGCGCCAAGCCTGCGCGGCGCAGCGCGAAGTCGCGGCGGTGTTCACCGATCAAGCCGACCCCCACCCCAACCCCATCCACGACCTGTTGTTCTGAAGGAGAAGCACGATGACCGAACTGAGCTATCTCGCCTATATCGCCATTGCCCTGGCCATGACCGTGTGGGTCGCCCGCACGCTCAGCACCAATGGCGAGGTGTTCCTGATCGACTGTTTCGGCCACGATGCCGTGCTGGCGAAAAGCACCAATCACCTGCTGGTGGTGGGCTTTTGCCTCGTCAACATCGGCTTCATCCTCCTCACCATCAGCCTGGGCAGCGAGCCGCAGACCACGGCGGAAGCGATCCGCTTCGTCGCCACCAAGGTGGGGCTGGCGGTGCTGGTGCTGGGGTTCTGGCACTTCTTCAACATGCAGATGATCGCGCAGTATGGCCGCAAGGTGGGCCGCTGGGTGCGCGAGAACCACGGCGCCAGGGCCGTCTGAACCCTGTCCGCCGAAAACGAAATGGCGGCTCCATTGCGGGGCCGCCATTTTCGTATATCTCCCATGGCGGGAGAACTTCATGCAGACACGTCGCAACTGGCCATGGCTGGCGCTGATCATCATCGCCGGGATCGGCACCGTGGGCTTCATCGACCGGATCGTGGTGAACGTGCTGGTGGAGCCGGTGAAGACCGAGTTCCACCTCACCGACCTGCAAGTGTCGCTGATGGCCTGGGCCTTCGCGCTGTTGCAGATCGGCGTGGGGCTGGTGATCGCGCGGCTGGCGGAACGGTTCCGGCGGCTGACGCTGATCTCGCTCGGCACCGTGCTGTGGTCGATCGCCACGGCGCTGTGCGGCTATGCCGGCAGCTGGGCGCAACTGCTGGTGGCGCGCATGGGCGTGGGGCTGGGCGAGGCGATCGGGCTGCCCAGCAACCAGTCGGTGATCGCGGACTACTTCCCCGCCAGCAAGCGCGGGCTGGCGCTGTCGGTGCTGCTGCTTTCGCCGCCGGTGGGGGCCTTCATCGGCTTCGTCGGCGGCGGCTGGATCGCGCAGAACGTAGGCTGGCGCGAGACTTTCCTGATCGCCGCGATCCCCGGCCTGCTGCTGGGCTTTGCCGCCTGGTTCTTCGTGGGCGAGCCGCAGCGCGGCCAGCACGATCCCCAAGCCAGCGACCAGGTGCCGCCGATCTCGGCGGTGTTCAAGCGGCTGTTCGCCCTGCCCAGCGCGCGCAACATGGTGATCGGATCGGCGCTGGCGGCCATGCTCGGCTTCGGCCTCAACTTCTTCTTCGCCTCGCTGATGGTGCGCGAATTCGGCACCGGGCTGGCAGAGGCAGGGCTCTACGCCGGGCTGATCGCCAGCCTGCCCGCCGCGCTATCGGTGGTGGCAAGCGGCTGGCTGGGTGACCGGCTGGGCAGCCGCAACCCGGCTGCCTATGCCCTGATCCCCGCCTTCTGCATGCTGGTGGGCGGGCCGTTCTACGCCTTCGCCATCTGGCAGCGCGAACTGCCGGTGCTGCTGGCCCTGGTGTGCGTGGCGACCGTGCTCAACTTCGGCTACCTCGGCGTCACCTTCGCCGCGATCCAGAACCTGATGCACCCGCGGATGCGCGCCACCTGTTCGGCCATTCTCAATGGTGTCTACGGCGTGGCGGGCGGGCTTGGCCCTTCGCTGCTCGGCTGGATGAGCGATCGGCTGTCGCTCACCCACGGCCCGGCGCGCGGCCTGGCCATGGCCATGGCGATCACCGGCCTGGCTTACCTGTGGGCATCGGCGCACTACTTCCTCGCCGCGCGACGCCTGCCGCGCGACATGGAAGCAGTGCAGCAGAACCCCGGCTAGCCGATCAGGCGAGCGCCGCCTTCAGGTCGTCGACCAGGTCGGTGCGTTCCCACGGGAACAGGTCGCCTTCGGCCTTGCGTCCGAAGTGGCCATAGGCCGCGGTCTGGCGATAGATCGGCTTGTTCAGGCCCAGGTGGGTGCGGATGCCGCGCGGGGTCAGCCCGCCCAGCTTGTCGATCCGGCCAAGCGCCGCCTCGATCGCGTCATCGCCCACCGTGCCGGTGCCGTGGGTATCGACATAGAGCGA
>JAGREI010000221.1 GCA_020446625.1 Erythrobacter sp. | reverse complement strand
GCCGCGCACCGCAAGTGGGCGCACGGGGTGACGGCGATCTGGTATCCGCTGAAAGACCGCGCCACGCACCTGCGGTGGAAGAACCAGTTGCGCAGGCTCGGCATTCCGAAGGTGCTGTCGGTGGAGCATTGGCTGTACGATGAAGATCAGCCCGGCATCTACAACGGCGCGGGCCTGTTCTTCGTGAACCCGCCCTACGCCTTCACGGAAGGACTGCCGCCGCTGCTGGAAGCCTTGCGCGCCGCGCTGGCACCGGAAGGCCACAGGGGCGAAGTCACCGCTGACTGGCTGGGCGCGTAGCCGATCCCGCGGAAATGCGATCTAGGCCGGCGCCATTGTGTAGGCGACCGGGAAGCCTGGCGATTTCGGGAGTGGGTGGTGCCGCCTACAGGACTCGAACCTGTGACCCCCGCATTACGAATGCGATGCTCTACCAACTGAGCTAAGGCGGCGCTTCCCTGCCCTTGGCGCGACAAAGCCGCGCTGCCAAGCCGGAAAATGGAGGCCCGAGCCGGAATCGAACCGGCGTGCAAGGATTTGCAGTCCTCTGCGTCACCACTCCGCCATCGGGCCCCGTTTCCGGTTCAGGCGTGGAAGCGGCGCACCTAGCGAAAGGTCAGAAGGAGCGCAACGGCCTTTCTTGCCGTGCGGCATCAGGGGCGATAGACCACGGTCATGGCGGACAAAGTCAAACTACAGCGGGTGGAAGGACACCGGGAAGATCGCTTCCTGGGGTCGGACGTATTCTCCAGCGATTCGCGCAACCTGCCGCCGCCCAACGGCACCGGCACGGTGCGCGAGGAAGCGCGTGACGTGCCGGTCTACCACCAGTGCGACGTGGCGGTGATCGGCGGCGGCCCGGCGGGCTGCGCGGCGGCCTGGGCTGCGGCGCAGGCGGGGGCGGACGTGTGCCTGCTGGAACGCTACAACTGCCTGGGCGGGCTTTCCACCGGCGGCCTGGTGATGTGGATCGACCGGATGACCGACTGGCAGGGCCAGCACGTGATCCAGGGCTTCGCGCGACATTTCATTGACCGGATGCCCGCCGATGGCGTGGCCGGGCCGCCGCGCAGCGACTGGGGCAGCATGGACCCGGCGAAGGCCGCCTACTGGGGCCAGCGCACCACCGCCTTTCACGGCGTGGTGCAATGGGCGCCCACGCTCTGCCCGGAGCGGATGAAGCTCAACAACCAGGAGATGCTGCTGGAGGCGGGCGTGCGGATCGTGTTCCACGCCTGGGCCGCGCGGCCGCTGGTGGAAGACGGGGTGGCCAGGGGCGCGATTTTCGAATCGAAGATGGGCCGCCAGGCGCTGCTGGCCAAGGTGGTGGTCGACACCACCGGCGATGGCGACATGTTCGCCCGCGCCGGGGCGGATTTCGATACCGATATCGAGGAAGGCGACGTCCATCACTCGATGAACACCGGCTGGGTGCTGGGTGGGGTCGACATGGATCGCTGGATCGACTGGAAGGTCCACCACCCGGACGAACTGCGTGCCTTCATGGAACGCGGACGCGAGGAGTTGGGATACTTCCAGACGCCCTATGTCAGCTGGCGGCCCGACATCGCCCTGTTCCTCGGCCCGCGCCAGTCCGGGCTGTCGGCGCTGGATGTCGACGACCAGACCGAGGTGGAAATCCGCAGTCACCGGCTGATGGAAGGCCATTGCCGCTTCTTCCGCCAGCACGCGCCGGGGTTCGAGAAAGTTTACAGCCTGCAAAGCGCCAGCCAGCTGGGGGTGCGCCACACGCGGCGGCTGGCGGGCGTGGGGCGGATTGAGCGCAAGGACTGGGGCCTTGGCGTTCCGCGCGCCGACGAGGTGGGCGTCTCGCCCTCGCTCAGTCCCAGGTTCCCGGTGGTTTCGGTGCCTTATGGTGCGCTTGTACCCCGTTCGCTCGACGGCTTGCTGGTGGGCGGGCGGCATGTCTCCTGCGATGCCAATTCGCACGGTTTCATGCGCGAGATTCCGCAATGCTGGCTGACCGGCCATGCGGCAGGCGTGGGCGCGGCGCTGGCGGCAGACCTGGGCGTGCAGCCGCGCGCCGTCGATGTAGCCGAAATCCGCAAGGTATTGCGCGCGCAGGGGGCGCACCTCAGCGACGATGCGGCCATCTCCGCAGCGCAAGAGGCCGAAACCGCCACGGCGCGTTGAAAGGCTGTTAAACATCTGGCGGCTAGGGTGGTGTTCCAGCCACCGCAAGAAGGCCCCTTACCGCATGGTCACGCAAGCCGACGATCGTCGCCAATGGGTGCGCATGAAATGCCGTGCGCGCTCGGGGCGCAGCGCGGACATGAACGTGCTCGATATCTCGGCGGGCGGGGCGATGGTGGAATACCACGGCTGGTCAGCCCAGCCGGGCGAACGCGTGCTGGCAAGCCTGCCGGGGCTGGAGCCGCAAGGCGCCACGCTGGTGTGGATCGAGGACAACCGCGCTGGCATCGCCTTCGAAGTGCCGCTGCACGAGACGGTGCTGGATCGCTACCTGGCGATGATGCCGGGCTGATCGGCGCAGACTATTCCTTCTCCGGTACCAGCACCCCGCCGGTGCGCATCGGGCGCACGGCTTCGCGGAAGTTCCTGAGGTAGCCGGTCGCCTCGGTGCGGTAGCCGGGGCCGTGGCGGCGGGCCAGTTCATCTGCCGGAACATGGAGGTCGAGGCGGCGGTTGGCGACTGAAACGGTCACCTGATCGCCATCCTGCACCAGCCCGATGGGCGCGCCCTCCTCGGCGGCTTCGGGGGAGACTTCGGCCACGGTCAGGCCCTTCAGGCACAGGCCCGACAGTTGTCCGTCGGTGACGAAGGCGGTGGTCTTCGCCAGCCCGGCTGCGTCGAGCGCGAACAGGATCAGGCTTGCCCCGCCACCCATCGCCGGCCCACCCTTCAGCCCCTGGTTGCGGCTGATGACCACGTCGCCGTCCTGCACTTCGCCCGCCTCGATCGCGGCCATGCAGCTGGCGGTATCCTCGAACACGCGGGCCTTGCCGGTGAACTCCTCGGGCCGTGAACCGTCGCGCACGCCCAGGCGGACAACGGCGGTATCGGCCAGCGTGCCGGACAGGATCGCGATGCTCGGTCCCTGGCTGAACGGCGCGTCGAGCGGCAGGATCGTGGCCGGGTCTTCCACTTCGTAGTCGGCCAGGTTTTCCGCCAGCGTCTTGCCGGTGCAGGTCAAGGCATCACCGTCGATGCGCGGCAGCAGGCGCTTCAGGATCCCACGCGCGCCGCCGGCGTCCTCGAACTGTTCGATGCGGATGCTGCCGGTGGGGCGCACGGGGCTGAGCACGGGAACGTCGCTCATCTCCTCCCACAAGGCGAACACGTCGACGCCGTTCTCGGCCTCGACAGCGGTGGCTTGCATGTGCTTGATCGCGTTGATGCTGCCGGAAACGGCCAGCACCGTGGCCACGGCATTCCTGAACGCGCCGGGCGTGAGGATATCGCGCGGGCGCAGGTCTTCATTGACCATCTCGACGATCCGCCGCGCGGCGGCGCGGGCATTGGCCTGCATCTTGGGGCTGTTGCCGCGCACCGGCGCGTGGCCGGGCAGGGCCATGCCCAGCGCCTCCACCACGGAATGCATGGTGTTGGCCGTGGCCATCCCTGCGCAGACGCCCGGCCCCATGATGGCGTTTTCGGCCATGTCGGGAATCGGGAACTTGGGTTCCTTGCCGAAGATCGCGCCGACCTGGCCCGACCACACGTCCTCCACGTCCACCGGCTCACCGTCGATTGCGCCTGCCTGCTGGTAGCCGCCGATCACCAGGATGGTGGGGATGTTGAGCCGCGCGGCGGCCATCAGGTGGCCGGGCGGAGTCTTGTCGCAGCTCGTGAGGCAGATCATCCCGTCGAGGAGGGCAGCTTCCACCTGCACTTCGATATCGTTGGCGATGATATCGCGCCCGGCAAGGATGTAGCTGCCGGACCTCGCCGCGCCGGTGATGAAGTCGCTGGGGGCAGCCGTGCGCACTTCAAACGGCACACCGCCCGCCGCGCGGATTTCCTCCTTCACCATCTTGGCGATGCCATCGAGGTGGGCATAGCAGATCGCCAGTTCGCTGGAGGAATTGACCACCGCGATCTTTGGCTTGAGCATGTCCTCCTGGCTCAGTCCCAGCGCACGCCAGTTGGCGCGGCGGCCGGGATTGTTGGCGGCGAGCGAACGCAGTTCGACCATGGGTGGGAAACTCCTACTGGAAAGCGGTGGCGGGTTTTGCGGCCTGCTGGTCTGCCTCCAGCCGCCGGGCGAAGACCGCCAGTGCCATCAGCCCCACCACCACGCCCGCAAGGCACAGGCCGGTGAACAGGTAGCCATCGAGCACGGCCTGCTGGCTGGAAAGGAACCAGGCCGCACCGATGTTGGGTGCGGCAACCGCGGCGAACTTGGCCATGAAACTGGCCCAGCCGCCCCCGGTCGACCGCACGGCGCTGGGGTAATAGATGCTGGTGATCGAGATGACGGCGGCATGGCCCGCGCCGATGGTGATCGCCCCGATCATGATCACCGGGATGAACAATGGCCCGGACAGCAGCGCGCCCGATCCGATCGCCAGCGCCAGCGGCACGCCCAGCAAGGGCGCGGCGGCGATCCAGGCGGGGCCGCGCTTCTCGGTGAAGATCAGCAGGAATACGCCTGCCACCGCCCCGATCAGGCCGCCGATCGAGCTGATATCCGCCGCGAAGGTGCGTTCGACGCCCAGCTCCTCGAGGAACAGCACGCCGAAGGCGGACTTGAGATAGATCGCGAAGCTGGAGCAGAAGTAGGTGAACCAGATCAGCGGGGTGATCCACAGCAGCCAGCCGCGGAACAGTTCCAGCAGGTTGCTGACCGGGTCTTGCCGGGCGGTGGTCCGGCGTTCGTCCGACAGGTGGAACCGGGTGTAGCCGGACAGGTCGGCAGAGGGATCGAACCGTTTCAGCAGCGCGGCGATGCGGGCAGCAGGCTTGTCCTTGGCGGTCAGCCAGCGGGCGCTTTCGGGCATGGTGAACAGCAGCATCGCCGCCAGCAGCCCGGTAGCCGCGCCGCAGACGAAGAACACCCCCTCCCAGCCATAGGTGGGGGCGATGAAATTGGTCACCTGCCCGGCAGCCGCGCCACCGGCGGAAAAGCCCAGCATGATGATCGTCACCGCGCGTGCCTTCTTGCCGGCGGGCATCGATTCGATGTTGATCGACCAGGCCGGGGCCAGCAGGCCGCCGATGGCGAGGCCGCCCAGCAGCCTGAGGCCGATCAGCATCCACGGCCCGTCGGCAAAGCCGGTGATGAAGGTGAGCACGGCGGCCAGGATCGTCGACCAGATGATGACCGGCCGCCGCCCGACGAGATCGGCAATGTAGGAACCCACCAGCGAACCGATCATCTGCCCGAGGAAGGCGGCCGAGCTGACGAGGCCGATCATCGTCTCGTCGAGCGCCATTTCGTCGCGCAGGTAGGGCAGGGTGAACGAGATCAGCGAGAAGTCCAGCCCGTCGAAGAAAGTGACGAAGCACGAGACCACGAGCAGGTGGTAATGAAAGCGCGTCATCCCCCGCGCCGCGAGGAATTCCGCCACATCGAGCGATTGGCCCGGCGCCGTCGCCATGGTCTCGCATCCTCTCCCGTTGATTATGTCCGGGCAGCCTAGTGCGCATTCCGATGCCGCGCCAGTCCCTTACGCCAGTCCCCTACGACGGCGAGACCGCGCTCCAGTCAAGTTCGCGCAGGCAATGGTCCAGCGCATCGGCCTGCGGTGGGCGGCGGGCGAGCAGCGACGGGTTGGCCTTGGGCAAGCGATAACCGCCTTCGGGCGCGGTCTCGACCAGGCTTTCGCACCCTGCCAGCGCCAGCTTGGCACGCAGCCGCGAGACGTGGACTTCGACGCTGTTGGTTTCCGGTTCGTGGTTCAACCGCCACACGTCCTTCAGCAATTGCGCCCGCGTCACCCGCTCGCCCGGACTGTCGGCCAGCCGCCACAGCAGGCCGAACTCGCGCGGGTGCAGGCCCAGCCAGCGCGCGCCTTGTCGCGCATCGCGGTGGAACAGGTCGAGCGTCAGCGGACCCAGGTCGCGCCAGCGCGGCAACATGCCGAACATCTCGCTCACCCGCTGGCTGCGCGCGTGCAGTTCGTGCAGGCCGGTATCGGCGGACAGCGCCTCGGCGCAGCCCAGCGACAGCAATCGCGCGCGTTCCGCCGGTTGTTCCACGCCCAGCATGATCAGGCGCCAGGCGGGGCGATCGGCCTCTGCCAGCGCGAGTCGCTGCGCCGGACCGATCCCCCGCGTGTCGCAGATCAGCACGTGGCGGCATTCGGCAAAACAGCCGTGGTGGCCGCGGCACAGCTCCCAGCCATGCTCGCGCAGGTCCCAGTGACCTGGCGGCTCCTGCTTGTCCGCGATCCAGCCGAAAAATGCCAAGACCTGCTCCGTCAACCCTGCGGACGGGCGAAGGCAGCAGCAATCGCCGCTTTAAGCAATTGCGTATTCGACCCCAACCCGCGCAAGACCGGGTCGTTTCCGACCCGGCCCCTTGCGCACCCTTGGCGGCTTGGCGCGGGCCGTCAACCTCCGCTGGTGTTGACACCCATCGATTGCAGGTAGCGTTTCACGTTGCGCGCCGCCTGGCGCAGGCGCTGTTCGTTCTCCACCATGGCGATGCGGACGAAGCCTTCGCCGTCCTCGCCATAGCCCACACCAGGCGCCACGGCGACTTCGGCATGGGTCAGCAATTGCTTGGAAAACTCCAGGCTGCCCATTTCCTTCAGCGCCGGGGGCAAGGGTGCCCAGGCGAACATGCTGGCGGGCGGCGGCGGAATTTCCCACCCGGCGCGGGCGAAGGCTTCCACCATCACGTCGCGCCGCTTGTGGTACATCAGCCGGTTCTGTTCGACATAGTCCTGCGGGCCGTTGAGCGCGGCGACGGCGGCAGCCTGGATCGGGGTGAAGGCGCCATAGTCGATATAGCTCTTCACCCGCGTCATCGCCGCGATCAGCGTGGGGTTGCCCACGGCAAAGCCCATGCGCCAGCCGGCCATGCCATAGGTCTTGGAAAGGCTGGTGAATTCCACCGCCACGTCCTTCGCGCCCGGCACTTGCAGGATCGAGGGGGTGGGCTTGCCGTCGTAGTAGAGCTCCGAATAGGCGAGGTCCGACAGCACCCACACCTTGTGGAACTTGGCCCAGTCGACCAGCTTTTCGTAGAAAGCCAGGTCCACCACTTCGGCGGTGGGATTGCTGGGGAAGTTCACCACCAGGATGGTCGGACGCGGCACGGTGAAGCTCATCGCCGCTTCCAGCGCCTGCCAGTACTTGTCATCGGGCGTGGTCGGCACCGAGCGGATCGAGGCCCCGGCGATGATGAAACCGAAGGTATGGATCGGGTAGCTGGGGTTGGGCGCCATGATGGTGTCGCCCGGCGCAGTGATCGCGGTGGCGAGGCTGGCGAGCCCTTCCTTGCTGCCCAGCGTCACCACCACTTCGCGTTCGGGATCGAGTTCAACTCCGAAGCGGCGCTGGTAGTAGTTCGCCTGGGCCTTGCGCAGGCCGGGGATGCCCTTCGACTGCGAATAGCCGTGCGCGTCGGGCTTGCGCGCCACTTCGCACAGCTTGTCGATCACATGCTGCGGCGGCGGCTGGTCGGGGTTGCCCATGCCCAGGTCGATGATGTCACGGCCTTCCGCTCGCGCGGCCGCTCGCATCGCGTTCACTTCGGCGATGACATAAGGCGGCAGTCGCTTGATGCGGTAGAAATCGTGGTCCATCGGTTCCTTCTTTTGCAGGGTTGTTAAGGGCAGGTCCGCTTCGGTGCGGCGCCTGCTGCGGCCTCTCTGGCGCAAAGCAGGTGGTTTCGCAACGCAACAAAACATGCGCTGTGCAGGCTTTCCCTTTAGGCCGATTGCGGGCTAATGGCGCAGACATGGGAAAAGATTCCATCACGGGGAGCGATGCCGCGGACGTGTTCAGCGAAATGCTGCGCATCCAGGGCGAGGCAGCAGAGCACATGATGCAGGCCTGGTCGGCCGGTCCGACTGCGGGCAAGGCGGGCGAGACCAGCGCATTCGAAGCGATGGGCAATGCCATGCTGCAATTCCAGCAAGGCTGGTTGAAGGTGCTGGTTCCCGACAGCGAAGCGGCGGCGGAGCCGTTCGCCAACCCGGCGAACTGGTTCGAAGCCATGCAGCACCTGGCCAGGGCCAATCCGCTGCTCGATCCGCAAGCGCAGCAGCGGTTGTGGGCGGACGGCATGGCGCTGTGGCAGCAGATACTGTCGCAGTACGACGAGAAGGGCCAGCACAAGGATGCCCAGCTGCCGCTGAAGGATGCGCGTTTTCGCGATCCGGCGTGGAGCGCGCAGCCGGTCTTCGCGCTGATTCACCAGACCTACCTGTTGATAGCCCAGCGGCTGGCCGAAAGCGTGGATACCGCCGATGGCCTGTCCGACGAGGATCGCGCCAACCTGCGCTTTGCCACCAGGGGCGTGCTCGACGCCATGAGCCCGGCGAACTTCCCGCTGATGAACCCCGTGGTGCTGGAACGCACGCTGGAAACCGGCGGCGAGAACCTGGTCTGCGGGCTGGAGCGGCTGACCGGCGACCTTGAACGCGGGCAGCTGACGCATACCGACACCAGCAAGTTCACCCTGGGTGATAACGTCGCCAACACCCCCGGCAAGGTGATCTACGAAAGCGAACTGTTCCAGCTGATCCAGTATTCGCCGATGACGGAACAGGTGCTGGAAACCCCGCTGCTGGTGTTCCCGCCGTGGATCAACCGCTTCTATATCCTCGATCTCAACGCCAAGAAGAGCTTCGTGCGCTGGGCGGTGGAGCAGGGCGTGACCGTCTGCGTGGTCAGCTGGCGGTCTGCTGACGAGAGCCTGGCGCATATCGGCTGGGACGATTACTTCCGCGCGCAGATCGAAGCGATCGACGTGGTGCGCGAGCGGCTGAATGTGCCGAGCGTCCACACCATCGGCTATTGCGTGGCGGGAACCACGCTGGCGGGCACGCTGGCGGTGCTGGCGCGACGCGGGGAAGCCGACAAGGTGAAGAGCGCCACCTTCTTCACCGCGCAGGTGGATTTCGCCAATGCGGGCGACCTCAAGCTGTTCATCGACGACGGCAAGCTGGAATTCATCCGCCAGGCATCGAAGGGCGGCTATCTCGACGGGCGCTACCTCGCCGCCACCTTCAACATGCTGCGCGGTGGCGACCTGATCTGGAACTACGTGGTCAACCACTACCTGCTGGGGGAAGACTATCCGGCGTTCGACCTATTGTTCTGGAACGGCGACGTCACCAACCTTCCTGCGAAATGGCACGCGACCTACCTCAAGGATCTCTATCGCGATAACCTGATGGTGGTGCCTGACGCGCTGAGCGCGGATGGCACGCCGATCGACCTGCGGCTGGTGGCAACGCCAACCTATATCCAGGCGGGACGCGAGGATCACATTGCTCCGCCCGACAGCGTGTTCAAGGCGCTGGACCACTTCGCCGGTGCCAACCGCTTCATCCTGGCGGGTAGCGGCCATATCGCGGGCGTGGTCAACCCGCCCGCGGCGGGCAAGTACCAGTACTGGACCAACGACGGCGACTTCGCTTCGCTGGAGGAATTCGTGGCCGGAGCCACAGAACATCCCGGCAGCTGGTGGCCCGACTGGATCGAATGGCTGGTGGCACAGGCCCCGGCGAAGGTGCCTGCCAAGGGAAGGCGCAAGCCCGGCGGCAAGTCGAATCCGGCGATCGAGGACGCTCCCGGACGCTATGTGAAGACGCGTTGATCCAAACAATCATCTGATAATAAGCGATTTTCCGATTTTTGTTGCACTGCACAAAAATCCTTGACTTCGCTACTGCAAAATCCTATTTGTGCAGTGCAACAAAGGATGGCGAGGTCTTCGTCGTCCTGGCGTCAACGCCTGCATGCGAGGATTTTATGGCCGATACCAAGCCGAAGATCGAAGTCAGTGCCGTGAAGGAAGAAGCACCGGTGGCTACCGTTGCGGCTCCTGCCCCCGTCGCTGCCCCGACGCCCAAGGCTGCGGCAAAGCCCGTCCCCGCCAAGCCGGCCGCGGTCAAGAAGCCCGCGGCCAGCAAGCCCGCCAGCCGCAAGGCTGCGCCCAAGGCTGCTTTGGCCAAGAAGGCCGCCCCGGCGAAGAAGCCGGTGGCCAGGAAGGCCGTTGCCGCTCCGAAGCCGGTGAAGGCTCCCGCCCTCACTGCTCCGAAGACCACCACCAAGACCCCGTCCAGCGTTACCCAGCTCAAGGAAAAGATCATGGCTACCAAGACCCCCGATTTCACCGCTGCTTTCACCGACACCGTGAACGGCGCCGTTGCCGAAATGCAGACCAAGGCCCAGGCCGCCTACGACAAGGGCACCGAAGCCGTCACCGAAATGACCGCCTTCGCCAAGGGCAATGTCGAAGCCATCGTCGAAAGCGGCAAGCTGTTCGCTGAAGGCGTGCAGGGCATGGGCAAGACCATGGCCGACGATGCCAAGAGCGCCTACGAGACCGCCACTGCGGACCTCAAGGAAATGGCTGCGGTGAAGAGCCCGACCGACCTGTTCGCGCTGCAAGGCAAGATCCTGCGTCGCAACTTCGATGCGATGGTTGCCGCCACCTCGAAGAGCACCGATGCGACCCTGAAGCTGGCCAACGACGTGTTCGCCCCGATCTCGGGCCGCGTGAACCTGGCCGCCGAGAAGCTCTCGAAGGTCGCCTGATAGCACCAGACTTCAGATCGCCATCTCCTCCTCTCCCTTTGGCGATCAGACACCGGG
>JAGREI010000220.1 GCA_020446625.1 Erythrobacter sp. | reverse complement strand
CCCTTCGACACGCGGCTGTCGAGGTTGAGGTAGGGATCGAGCACCTGGATGATCTTGCCCGCCGGAGCCAGGTTGGTGCCGGTGAACAGCGCGATATCGTCCGCCGTGGGATCAGCGCGGATCACGTTGGGGTTGGTGCTACCGCTGAGGCGCCGCAGCAGGTCCAGCGCGATGGCGTTATCGTCGCCAAAGGTGCCGACCAGGCCGCGCTGCTCCACGCGCCAGTAGTCCGCCGTCAGCGTGAGGCCGGGGATGAAGCCGGGTTCCAGCACCACGCCCAGGTTGATGCTCTCGCTGTCCTCGGGGCGCAGGTTCTCGGTGCCCGAACGGAAGCTGATCACGCCCGCGCCGGGGCAGGCGCCCAGGCTGGACAGGGTGCCTTTCTCCACCTGCGCCTGGCACACCACGAAGTCGTCGCGGGTGTTGGAACGGGTGGTGCCTTCATCGTTCACCTGCACCAGGTTCGGCGCGCGGAAGCCTTCGGACCAGGCGCCGCGGAAGGTGATCCCGCCGATCGGTGACCACGATGCCGCGATGCGCGGCACTGCCGCCGTGGCGTCGATATCGGTGAAGTGTTCGATCCGGCCCGCCAGTTGCAGGTTCAGTTCGTGGACCAGCGGAATGTCCATGTCGGGGCTGACCAGCGGCACGAACACTTCGGCAAAGGCCGAATAGACTTCGCGGTTGCCGCTGGTGTCGGGCGATGGGCTGGTGCCGGCCACGTCCGACCCGTTGAAGTCGCCGGTCACGCTGTCGGTGAAAGTGATGGTGCCGTCGAGGCGGGGATCGCGATCGTCGAAGAAGGTCTCGCGCCGCCATTCGATGCCCGCAGCCACGCCCAGGTCGCCGCCGGGCAGGCGGAACAGGTCATCGCGGCTGACCTTGAAGTCCGCCAGCGCCAGGCTGGTGCCGCCGCGCCGGTACACGTCGATGCGGAACGGGTCGATCGAGCTGTCGGGGTTGGGAGTGCAGTCGCCCTGGCCCGGATCGCCGGTGACGCAGCCGCCGTTGAACGGGTTGTAGGCATCGGGCGTGGTCAGGTTGATCTGGTTCTGCATCAGCGTGAGCGAGACGCGGTTACGGGCAAGATCGAGCGATTCGGCTTCCGAATAGACGAAGCCGGTATCGAAATCCCATTCCCCGATATTGCCGCGCAGGCCCGCCACCAGGCGATAGGTATCCTTGTCCACCGACACGTCGCGGTTGCCCACGTCGACGAAGCGGTAACGCTCCATGATCACATCCGCGCCGCTGGCCGGAATGGTGGTGCCGGGCAGGCGGTTGGGGTTGGGTGAACCGTCGGCCAGCGTGGTGGGGCCGAAGGGATTCCAGTAGGCATCGCGGGCAATGCCCACCGGCACCGCCGAGAGGATGGCCGAGGCTTCGATGTTGCGACGGTTTTCGGAGCGGTAGTAGCTGCCTTCGAAATAGGCCTCGACGCTGTCGCTCAACTCGTAGTTGAGCAGCGCCATCACGTTGTAGCGATCCTTCTGGCTGATCAGGTGATTGCCGAAGTTGGTGTTGTAGCGCACGTCGGTCGTGGGCGTGGTGCCGTTGCGCGCGCACAGGCCGTTGCCGAAGTCCATCCGGCAGCCGGGGAAGGTGCTGGGCTGGAGGTAGAAGTCATCGTCCCCGATCGGCGTGCGGTTGGTGGGCGCCTGGATGTCGAACTGCCCGAACGGACCGAAGGTGTTGCGGTTGTTGAACGATGCATCGCCTTCGAAATCGGTGCCCACCACCAGCGGCAGGCGGTTTTCGTCACCGGCATAGTCGCGGTAGGAGGCGAGCAGGCCATTCTCGTGGAAATAGGCACCGTAGACCGTCAGGTTGGCGCGGCCCCCGGCAAAGTCGAAGCCATAGCCGCCGCTGATGGTGTAGTTGTGCAGCGGGGTGCCGTCGGAAAAGCGCACGTCGCCTTCGATGAAGCCGCCGGTGCGGTTGCCGCGCAGGATGGTGTTGACCACGCCCGCCACCGCGTCGGCGCCGTAGATGGCCGATGCGCCGTCGCGCAGCACTTCCAGCCGCTGCACGCTGCCCGGCGCGATCTCGTTGGTGTCCGAGCTGACCACCGGTACCAGCAGTTCGGTCTGGAAACCGGGGTGCAGGGTCATGCGGCGGCCGTTGATCAGCAGCAACGTGTTGCCGGTGCCGAGGTCACGCAGGTTGACCGAGCCGACATCGCCGCGGGCGCTGTTCTGGGTGGAATTGTTCTGTTCGTTGAAGGCCACCGAGCCCGACTGCGGGATCGAGCGGAACAGCTCGTCGCCCGACGTGGAGCCGGTGTTCTCGATGTCCTGCACGTCGACCACGGTGACGGGCAGCACGTCGTTGATCTGCGCGCCCTGGATCTGCGAGCCGATCACGACGATGGCAGGCTGGGCTTCCTCGTCCTCGGGCTGCGGCGGTGGCGGGTTCTGCTGGGCCATGGCCGGTGCGGCCATCGCGGCCAGGCTGACGCTGGCGAGCAGCGCCAGCCCCTTGGCATTGGTGAATTGCATGTCTCGTTACTCCCCTAGTCGTCCCTGTTCACGTCGTGCGAAATGTCTTGTCCCTGGTTCCGCCTGGCCAGCCAGGTCGTGAACATCTCCGGCCACTGGCTCAGCACCTGGTCTTCGGTTCCCAGGCCCCAGCCATGGCCGCCGCTCTCGAACAGGTGCAGTTCCACCGGCGCGCCTGCACCTTGCAGGGCCTGGAACAGCGTGATCGAGTGCAGCGGCGGCGTGGTGGTGTCGTCCGCTGCGGCGAAAATGATGGTGGGCGGCGCATCGGCGCTGGCATAGGTATCCAGCGACCAGGCGCGCTCTGCCGCGCTGCTGGCGCGGTTGCCGACGATCTCGCGCCGGGTGCGGGTGGTGTCGAGCGGCGGGCGCAGCGACACCACCGGGAACAGCAGCACGGCGAAATCGGGCCGTGCGCTGACCTGTTCGTACCGGTCGGCCCCGGCGTAGAGCTGGCGTTCGGGTTGCAGCGCGGTGAAGCCCGCCAGGTGGCCGCCGGCCGAAAAACCCATGATGCCGATGCGGTTGCTCTGGACGCCGAATTCGGCGGCGCGGGTGCGCACGATCTTCATCGCCCGCTGCGCGTCGGCAAAGGGGACGTCCGAATCCCAGCCATCGTTGGGCAGGCGATAGATCAGTTCGAACACGGTGAAGCCGCGCGCCTGCAACCACTGCGAAATCGGCGTGCTTTCCTTCCACAGCTGGATGCGGAAATAGCCGCCGCCGCCGCAGACCACCACCGCCGTGCCGTTGGGCGCCATGGGCCGGTAGACGCGCATCCGCGGGGTGGAAATGTTGGAGACAGCGCCATAGCCCGCGCCTTCGGTGCCGATCCGTTCCGGCCCGGTGACGCCGCCGCGCCCCGGCGGAGTGCCGGGCCACAGCGCGATTTCCGCCAGCGGGGCTTCGTCGGCCATGGCGGGCAGGTGCGCGAAGGCCACGGCCATGGCGGCCCCGGCCAGCAAGGTGCGGCGCGCGATCATGCGGCGTCCCTCGCGGCGGCAGCCATGGCTTCGCTGTGCGGGCCAGTGCGTTCGTGGCGTTCGGTATCTTCTTCCGGCAAGGGCATCGGCGTTCCGGCCATGGCGGCGGCGAGGCGATCGGTGTCGAGCGCCTGTTCCCACTTGGCCACCACGATCGTTGCCACGGCATTGCCCACGAAATTGGTGAGCGCGCGGCATTCGGACATGAAGCGGTCGATCCCCAGGATCAGCGCCATGCCCGCCACCGGCGCCGATGGCACAACGGAAAGCGTCGCCGCCAGGATCACGAAGCCCGACCCGGTCACGCCCGCAGCGCCCTTGGAACTGACCATGGCCACCAGCACCAGCGTCAGCTGCTCGGTCAGCGACAGCTCCACCCCCACCGCCTGGGCGATGAACAGCGATGCCAGCGTCATGTAGATGTTGGTGCCGTCGAGGTTGAACGAATAGCCGGTGGGGACGACCAGCCCGACCACGGCCTTCTTCGCCCCGGCGATCTCCATCTTCTCCATCAGGCTGGGCAGCGCCGCTTCGGAGGAGGAGGTGCCAAGCACCAGCAGCAGCTCCTCGCGCAGGTAGGCGATCAGCCGCAGGATGGAAAAGCCGGTCGCGCGGGCCACCAGCCCCAGCACCACCAGCACGAACAGCAAGGCGGTGAGGTAGAAGGTGCCGACCAGCATGGCCAGGTTCGCCAGCGAACCGATGCCGAATTCCCCGATGGTGAAGGCCATGGCTCCGAAGGCGCCGAGCGGGGCCAGCTTCATCAGCATGTGGACCAGCTTGAAGATGACCTCGCTGAAAGCGGTCATCACGTCGAGCACCAGGTCCGAATGCGGGCGGGTGGCGCTGATGGCGACGCCGGTCAGGATCGCCACCAGCAGCACTTGCAGGATCGACCCGCTGGTGAAGGCGCTGAACAGCGTGGTGGGGATGATGCCCAGCAGGAAGCCGGTGATGGACTGTTCCTCCGCCGTCTCGGCATAGTTGGCCACCGCCTGGGCATCCAGCGTGGCCGGATCGATGTTCAGCCCCGCGCCCGGCTGCACCACGTTGGCCACCACCAGCCCGATCACCAGCGCCAGGGTGGAAAAGAACAGGAAATAGGCAAAGGCCTTGCCCGCCACGCTGCCCACCGAGGACATGTCCTTCATGTTGGCGATGCCGGTGGCCACGGTCAGGAAGATGACCGGGGCGATGATCATCTTCACCAGCGCGATGAAGCCATCGCCCAGCGGTTTCAGCGAGGCGCCGAATGCGGGGAACAGGTGGCCGGTCAGCGCCCCGGCGGCGATGCCCAGCAGCACCCAGAAATACAGCGTGCGCCAGATCGGCTTGCGCGGCCTGTCGGTGCTTGCAGCCGTGGCATTGGCACTGGCTATCATGGTGGTGCGTCTCCCCGAAGGGCCCTTGGCGGGCTTCCCTTGCAGAAAAGGTAACGCCTGTTGCGGCTCAGGCAAAACCTGCGGGTGCGGGATAGGTGGTGCGTAATTACAGCTACTTATACGCGACGCAGCAACAATCTGTGCGGTTTTCCGCACGGCTTGTTTGCTATTTGTGCGAAAATCCGCATCATCATGCCGATGCGCGCCTTGCCTCATCCTGCTGCCCGGACCCTGCGCTGGCTGTTGCTGGGCCTGTTGGCACTGGCCGCGCTGCTGGGCGCGATTGCCGTGGTCGACCGCACCATGCGCGCCCGCGCGCTGGTGGCAGAGGAAGAGGCCGGGCGCGACAATGCCGCGATCCTCGCCGAAAGCCTGCGCAGCGAGCTCGACAAGTTCAGCCTGCTGCCCATGGCCCTGGCGCAGGATCCGCAGGTGCGCAGCCTGCTGGGCGGCGCGGCGGGCGAGGCGCAGCCGCTCAACCTGCGGCTGGAGGAGCTGGCGCGGCAATCGGGGGCGGCGGCCTTCTATGCCATGGACGCGCAGGGAATGACGCTGGCCGCCAGCAACTGGGACAGGCCCGAAAGCTTCGTCGGATCGGACTATGCTTTCCGCCGCTATTTCCGTGAAGCCATGGCCAATGGCAGCGCCACCCAGTTCGCGCTGGGTACGGTCAGCCGCAAGCCGGGGCTGTACATCGCCGAACGCGTCGGCCCCGCCGATGCCCCGCTGGGGGTGGTGGCGCTGAAGGTGGAGTTCGACAGTACCGAGGCGAACTGGCGGCAGGCGCGGCAAGGCGTCTATGTCACCGACGCGGCAGGCGTGGTGCTGATCACCAGCGAGGAAGCCTATCGCTTCCACCTGGTGCCCGGTGCCGATCCCGCCGGGCGCGATCCCGAGCTGGACCTGCGCCAGTTCGGCATGGCGCAACTGCCCATGCTGGAGATCGCGGGGCAGGATGCGGTGGAGCTGCCGCTGGTCGACGCGCAGCA
>JAGREI010000016.1 GCA_020446625.1 Erythrobacter sp. | reverse complement strand
GTGTGGCTGTCGGTGCCGATCACCACTTCGGGCGCAACCAGTCCGCCAGGACCGGACGCTTGCCGGGCAATCGCGGAAAGCCGTTCGAGGTTCACCTGGTGGCAGATGCCGTTGGCAGGCGGCACCACGGTGAGCCGGGCGAAAGCCTGCTCGGCCCATTTGAAGAAGCTGTACCGTTCGCCATTGCGGGCAAATTCGCGGTCGAGATTGTGCTGGGCTGCGCCCGCAATGCCGCTGGCGTCCACTTTCAGCGAGTGATCGATCACCAGGTCGATCGGCACATGCGATTCCACCGGGCGGCCCACCCGATCGCGTAAGGCCGCAAGGTCCACCAGCGCGGCCACGCCAGCGGTGTCCTGCATCAGGATGCGGGTGGGCGCGAAGGGAACCAACAGGCCATGGCGCTCACCCTCCAGCCAGGCCGCGAACGGCTGCGCCACCGCCGGGTCTGCACCTTGCGCCAGCGCGTTTTCCAGCAGCAGCCGCAGCGAACGCGGCAGCAGGGCGAGCCGCGCCTGCGTGGCGGGATCGAGCCTGTCCCAGGCGGTTGCCAGCTGCGCCATGGCGGTGGCGGCCGGTCAGCCCGCCAGCCGGGCGCGCAAGGCGGCAAGGCTGCCGCCCTGTTTCACCTTGCCCGGCAGGGGGTGGCCAAGAATGTCCTCCGCCAGCCGCGCGCATTCGAGCAGGCGTTCGAGATCGACCCCGGTCTCGATGCCCATTTCCTCGCACATCAGCACGAAATCCTCGGTGCAGATATTGCCCGCGGCGCCCTTGTGCGCTGCAAACGGACAGCCGCCCAGCCCGCCCACGGCGGCGTCGAAGTGGCGCACGCCCATCTGCAATCCGGCATAGGCATTGGCCAGGCCAAGGCCGCGGGTATCGTGCAGGTGCAGCGAGAGATCGAGATCGGGATAGGCGTCCTGCACCATGCCCACCACGCGCTGGATCCGGTCGGGCGTGGCCCAGGCCATGGTATCGCCCAGGCCCACCAGTTCGAGGCGTTCGCCTTCGGTCTCGGCAATCGCCAGCAGGTCGCCAACGATCTGCACCACGCGCTGGGCAGCGACATCGCCTTCGAAATTGCAGCCGAAGGCAGCGGTGACGAAGCCGGTGCGCACGGGGATGCCGTGTTCGCGGTACATCCGGATCAGGTCGGGCTGCGCCGCCAGCTGCTGTTCGCGCGTGCGGTTCTGGTTCTTCATCAGGAAGGCATCGGAGGCGTAGAGCGTCAGCTTGCCCTGCAAGTCCAGCCGCTGGCTGGCGATCGCCCGTTCCAGCCCCTTCTGGTTGAGCCAGAGCGCGGCATAGGCAACGCCCGGCGCGGGCGTGAAGCCTGCCACCACCGCTTCCGCATCGGCCATTCCCGGCACCAGCCGGGGGTTGACGTAGGAGACGATCTGGATGTGCTGCAACCCGGTCTGCGACAGCGCGTCGATCAGTTCGATCTTGCGCGCGGTCGGCACACCGGCGCCTTCCATCTGGAAGCCTTCGCGCGGGCCTTCTTCCTTGATAAAGACGCGGTGGGGAACCTGGCTCATTGCATCAGCTTTCTGGCACTAGCCCATTGACAGCACCCGCTGGTGTTCCACTATAAAGAACACGGGTCTGGTAAGCAGAAGGGGGAGTGGTGTGACGATTTCCAAGGGTGGCGTTGCCGCAGTCGATCGCGCCTTCGCCATCATCGCTGCCTTCACGCACCGCAAGCCGGTGCTTACCCTGGCCGAACTGTCGCGCACCACGGGCCTGTACAAGAGCACGATCCTGCGCCTGCTCGGCTCGCTCGAAAAGGGTTATTTCGTCGTCCAGCGGGCCGACGGGAATTACCAGCTTGGCCCGGCCGTGCTGGAGCTTTCCAGCATCTACCAGGATTCCTTCGACCTGCGCCAGTTCGTCCAGCCGACGCTGGAACGGCTGGTGACCGCGACCGGCGAAGGCGCCAGCTTCTTCGTGCGCGTGGGCGACGAACAGATGTGCCTGTTCCGCGTCGACGGCAACCAGACCATCCGTGATTACACCATCCGGCTGGGCGACCGGCGCCCGATCGACAAGGGCGCCTCCTCGCAAGCCTTCCGCAAGTTCGAGCTGGTCGAAGGCCCCTATACGGTGGACGACCTGGTGTGCAGCTCGTTCGGCACGGTTACCCCGGAGATGGCGGCACTGGCGGTTCCGGTGTTCGGCCAGGCCAACGGGCTGGTCGGCGTGATTACGCTGTCCGGCCCCATCTCGCGCATCAATGCGCAACGCGCGCAGACGCTGATCCCGCAACTGGCCGAACAGGCGGTAACCCTGTCGCGGATGCTGGGGGCGCAGTCGGGCCTGTTCCGCGACACCTGAAGCGGCGCAGGCCAGCCGGATGCAAGAACGCCCGCGCTCTCGCATCAGATCGCGCCGCAGTCCTGCAACTGCGCCAGTTCTGCTTCCGCCAGGCCCAGGCCAGCGAAAACCTCGGCATTGTGCTGGCCCAGTTCGGGCGGGGCGCAGGCGGCGCTGGGCTGGGCATCGGCAAAGCGGAAGCCGCTGCGCGCGACGCGGATGCCGTCGATGTCCTGAATCAGCTCGCGCTCGGCAATCTGCGGGTGCGCCAGCACTTGCGGCACGGTGAGAATGCGCCCGGCTGGCACGTTGGCGCGGTTGAGCAGGTCTTCCCACTCGGCCGCCGTGCGGGTGAGGAATACCGCGTTCAGCACGGCATTGAGTTCCCCGCGATGGCGCTTGCGCGCCTCGCGCTCGGCAAAGCGCGGGTCTTCCAGCAAATCGGGCAGGTCCATCGCCCGGCACAGGGCCGCGAACTGTTCCTGCTTGTTCGCCGCGACGTTGATCTGGCCATCGGCAGCCGTGAAGGCGCCCGATGGTGCCGCCGTCATGTTCTGGTTGCCGATCGGCTTCGCCTCGACATTGGCGATCAGGTAGTTCGACACCGCCCAGCCCATGGCGGAGATCGTGGCATCCAGCATGGACACGTCGATGAAGGCGCCCTCGCCACTGGACTCGCGAGCGAACAGCGCGCTGCTGATGGCGAAGGCCGCCAGCAGGCCGCCCAGCGTATCGCACAAGGGATAGCCCACCCGCAGCGGCGCGGTGGCGGCATCGCCGGTAACGCTCATCACCCCGGAATAGCCCTGGATGATCTGGTCGTAAGCCGGATTGCCGCTGAGCGGCCCTTCCTGACCGAATCCCGATACCGCGCAGTAGATCAGCCGCGGATTGTCGTGCTTCAGTTCCGCATAGCCCAGGCCCAGCCGATCCATCACGCCCGGCCGGAAGTTCTCGATCAGCACGTCGGCGCTGGCCACCAGCTTGCGGAACAGCGCGCGGCCTTCGGTGGTCTTGAGGTCGATGGTGACCGACTTCTTCCCCGCGTTCTGCGCCAGGAAGGAAGTACCCATCAGCCGTTCGTTCAGCGCCGGATCGGCGCCCAGCTTGCGCGCCAGGTCGCCGCCGTCGGGGCGCTCCACCTTGATGACCTCGGCCCCCAGCAGGGCCAGCTGGAACGCGGCGTAAGGCCCAGACAGGATATTGGTGAGGTCGAGTACCCGCACCCCCTCCAGCTGCCGCGCAGGTGGAAGCGGGTGGCTCATACCGGTACCGCGTCCACGTCGTAGCGATAGAGCCAGTCGTAGCGTTCACGGATGGGATCGCGGCTCCACTCGTTCTCCATGTAGGCAACCGCGCCTTCCTCGGTCGCCAGCGCGGATTCGTGGAAACGCGCGGTATTGTCCTTCGCCCCGCGAACCATGCGGCTGGTGCGTTCGACGCGGGCTTCCTCGTACTTCTTCAGCGCCTCGACCGGATCGGCATACTTGTCGAGACAGCGGCCCAGCACCACCCCGTCCTCGATCGACATGACCGCGCCCTGGGCGAGGAACGGCAAGGTCGCGTGGCTGGCATCGCCCAGCAGGCTGGCACGCCCCTTGCTCCAGATCTGGCGCGGCTTGCGTTCCATGAAGGCCCATTTCAGCACCTTGGGCGCGGCGCGGATCAGCGTCTGCACATCCTCGTGCCAGCCGGAAAAGTCGCGCAGGCATTCCTCGATGGAGCCTTCGGCATACCAGGATTCGACCTGCCAGTCGTCGCGCTCGATGGTGCCGATCATGTTCATCAGCTTGCCGCCGCGCAGCGGGTAGTTGACCAGGTGGCCGCCCGGCCCGATCCAGGTCCAGCCGACCATGTCGTGGAACCGTTCGGGCAGGTTCTCCATCGGGATCACCGCGCGCCAGGCGATCATGCCGGTGAACTCGGTGTGATCGTCTCCGAACAGCGCCTTGCGGACGGTCGACTTCACCCCGTCGGCACCGATCAGCACGTCGCTTTCGATGCGGGTACCATCCTTCAGCACCAGCACCGCCCGCTCGTCATCGGCTTCGGCATCGACCACTTCGGCGCCCAGCTTGATGGCATCGGGGTCGATCGCCTTCACCGCATCCACCAGCGCACCCAGCAGGTCGGGCCGATAGACGGTAAGGTAGGGATAGCCGTACTTGTCGATGGCTTCGGGACCGAGGTCGAACATCGGCCAGGCCCGGCCGGTGTTCCACAGCCGGAACTCCTTGCGCTTGGGCGCGCAGGACAGCGCCTTGAGCGTCTCGAACACGCCGAGGGAATCGAGCGCGCGCGAGCCGTTCGGGCTGATCTGCACGCCCGCCCCCACTTCGCCCAGCTCGGGTGCCTGCTCGTAGACGGTGACCCGATAGCCGCGCTGCAACAGCGAAAGTGCTGCCGCCATCCCGCCGATACCGCCGCCAGCGATCGTGATACGAGGCTTGTCGCCCATTGTGTTTCTCCAGTCATGCACCGGGCGAACTGCCCGGCAACGTCGATGTCAGTCGGCCAGGCCCGCCCCCGTGCGGTACCAGTCCAGTTTTTCCAGAAGCGTGCGATCGGAAACCTTCAGCAGCCGGGCGCCCTCGGCCCCCGCCTCCAGCGCGTATTGGCGCCAGGCGGGCATCGCCACGGTATCGCCGAATGCCCAGGAGCGGCGGGCGCCATCCACCATCAGCGCGCCATCGCCGCGGATCACGGCGTAGACCGCGTTGGCTGTCTCCTGCGCGGGAGCCAGCGTGGCACCGGGCGGCAGGTCCAGCACGTCCAGCGCCAGGGTGGCGAGGCTGGCGGGCCCCAGGGTGATCTGCCGGACACCCGCCGCTTCGGGCCGGGCCGCGGCAAGGTCGGCAGTGATCTGTTCGTCGCGGAAGGCGATGGGCGCTTCGTCCAGCGGCTCCACCTCGGCTTCGCGCCCGTCGGGATGCGGCTGGTAGAACATCGGTTCCAGCAGGTGCACCAGCGGCACGTCGAGGAAGTCCATCCAGTAGCAATCGTCCTGCCCCTGGTTCTCGTGCGAGTGCCAGGCCCAGTTGGGCGTCAGCAGCACGTCGCCGGGCCGCATTTCCACCTGCTTGCCATTGACGACGGTGTAGGTGCCGGTCCCCTCCAGGATCAGCCGCAGGGCGTTGGGCGTGTGCCGGTGCGCACGCGCGAATTCGCCCGGCTTCACCATCTGGTATGCCGCCACGATGGTGCGCACGGTGGAATAGATGTTGCCTTCCACCGGGTTGAACATGGTGAGGTTGCGCCGCTCTGCCAGTTCGGTGTCGATCAGCTCGCCCGCGCGGTCGAGGATCGGCTTCACGTCGGCATAGTGCCAGATGTGCGGCAGGAAGTTGTCGCGCGGCTGCGCCCACAGCGCGGGGAAGCGGCGGTGCCAGCCCCCCTCCATGTTGAGCTGGGTGAAGGATGCGTAAAGCTCCTCCAGCGCTTTGGAAGTGCCGCTCATCGGTCGGTCAGTTCCTGCTTCACGATCGGCGGGACATAGGCGTCCTCGAACACCTCGGTGGCGCCGCGATTGCCCTGGATCACCCGCAGGTTCATCTCGCCCACCTGGTCGATCACGATGCGCACGGCATCGCCATCGACCACCGGGCCGACGCCTTCGGGCGTGCCGGTGGCGATGATATCGCCGGGATAGAGCGTCATCACCGCAGAAGCCGTGGCCACCATGCCGGGAATGTCGAGCACCAGGTCGCGGGTGTTCGCCGCCTGGCGCAGTTCGCCGTTGACCCACAGCTTCATCGAAAGCTGGTCGGGCTGGTCGATCTCGTCCGCCGTGACCATCCACGGGCCGACCGGGCAGAAGGTGTCGTAAGCCTTGCGGAACACCCGCTCCTCACGCCCGCGCACCACCATGTCGAGCAGGCAGGCATAGCCGAACACCGCCTCGCGCCAGTCCTCGCGGGGAAGGTCGCGGCATTGCTTGCCGATGATGATGCCCAGTTCGGCTTCGTGATGGACTTCGCGACCCGGCACGGCGGGCAGTTCGATCACGTCCGATGGTCCGCTGACCGACGATGGCGGCTTGAGGAAGAAGCCCTGGTTCTTGGCGCGATAGGTTGCGCCCATTTCCTTGCCGTGGGCATGGTAGTTGACCGGGTAGGCGATGACCTTGCTGGGCCAGGGAACCGGCGTTTCCAGCCGCACGCTTTCCAGCGGCACGGCAGCGCGGGTTTCCAGCGCCGCCTGCAATTGCGGCCGCAGCGCGGCGAAGTCGCGGATCAGGCGCAAGGGCGCGGTATCGGGCCACTGGCCGTCCCCGGCACCGGCGATGTCGCTGACGTCGACCAGCCCTGCATCCGTCAGCAGGCCGATCTTGCCGTTGTCGAAGCGCGCAATCTTCATCTCGCCACCTGTATTCTTTCTGCCAGACTATGATTCTGTTTTTGAAATCGAAGGGAAACAAATGGCCTGACCGGAAGTCCGGCCGGGCCATTCAGGGAGGATCAGTAGCTGTAACGAAGGCGCACGCCGTAAGTACGCGGCGGTGCGATATCGAGACCGTTGTAGTTGTTGATGAACGGATACTGCTGGGTGCCGGTGTAAACGGCCGTGTTGGTGATGTTGCGCACGAACAGTTGCACCGAATACTCATCGCCCGGCGAACGATAGGACAGGTTGGCGTTGAGCAGCAGGTAGCTGTCGTCGCGCGCGTTCTCGACGAATTCCGCCGACAGCCAGCGGCCGCTGGCGAAGGTCAGGTTCGGGGAGAATTCCACTTCGCCGCCGTTGGCCAGGTCGAACACGTGGCTGTAGCTGGCCGAACCCGACCAGGTCGGGGTGCGCGGCAGCTGGAAGCCGTCGCAGTTGATTTCCCAGAAACCGATCTGCGAATTGCCGTTCGGCACCGCCGAGACGGCGCAGGACGTGCGCGGATCCGGGTTGGTGGTGCGATAGTTGCGATAGGTGAAGTCGTTGTACTCGCTGTCGACATATTCGCCCGAGAAGGAGAAGGTGTCGTTGTCGGTGGGGCGGAACACCAGTTCGAGGCTGGCGCCCATGGCCACGGCCTTGCCGGCGTTGAACAGCGAGGACACCTGCGCCCCGCCACGATCGAGCGAGGCGAAGTTTTCCTGCCGGTCGCTGTATTCGTAGTAGAACCCTTCGATGTTCAGGCGGAACATGCCGTCAGCGAACTCGTTCTTCGAGCCCACGGTGAAGGCGAGCACGTCTTCGGGCAGGTAGGGATCGAGGTCGGCATTGGCCTGGCCGCCGGACTTGAAGCCGGTGGCAGCCGTTGCATAGAGCAGGTTGTCGAGGCCCACGTCGAATTCGACGCCCAGCTTCCAGTTCAGGCGCGTGGCGGAATAGGTGCCCATCACGTTGGTGCCTGCGCTGGTCAGCAATTCGCAGCTGCCGCCCGGCCCGGTGCCACCGGCAAGGCAAGCCAGCGAACCCAGGGCCGCGTAACGGTGCGCGTCCACGGTCTTGGTCTCGTCGGTATAGCGCAGGCCAGCCGTCAGGCGGAATGCGTCGGTCACCGAATAGGTCGCTTCACCGAAGGCGGCATAGGCCCGCGTGTTCAGCTGGGCATCGAAGGCCGTATCGCTGACGAAGCCGAGCGCGACTTCGTTCACGCTGTGCTGGTCTTCGTTGAAGAAGTAGCCGCCAACCACCCAGACGAGCGGCCCGTCGGAATTGCCCAGCCGCGCTTCCAGCGTGTGGCCGTTCGAGGTCGACGGATCGCCGGTATAGGGATCGACCGTGTTGAAGCTCAGCGTCGGGAACGACTGCGATGCGTTGACCACGCGCTGGTAGGCCGGGATGATCGTCAGGGTCGCCGGGCCGAGATCCCAGTCGAGGTGCGCCGACACGCCCCAGGCCGTGACGTCCTGGTCCAGCAGGCGGGTGTCGATCGGATAGACGCCCGGAGGCCCGAGCAGGTCACCGATCAGGTCGTTCAGCGAATCGTTGATCGAGGTCCAGCGATCGGCAGGCAGGATCGGGACCGGCACGATGCCAGGCCCGTTGGGCGCGGTTTCGGCGTAGATCACCTGGCCGTGGCCCGTGCCCGCCAGGTGCTGGTAATTGGCCAGCACCCGCAGGGTGAAGTCGGGGGTGGGTTCGAACAGCAGCTGGCCGCGCACCGACTGGTGGTGATCGTCGTCGCTGTCATCGCTGATATAGCCGTCGCGCCAGGCGCCCTGGTAGGCCACGCGCATGGCGGCATTGTCGCCCAGCGGGAAGTTGGCTGCGCCTTCCAGCATGAAGCCGTCGTAGTTCTGGATCTGGGTGGTGACATAGCCCGACATCTCGCCCAGGCGCGGCTGGACCGGGATGATGTTCATCACGCCGCCGGTGGCGTTGCGCCCGTAGAGGGTGCCTTGCGGCCCCTTCAGCACTTCGACGCGTTCCAGATCGAAGAAGGTGCCGGCCACCCACTGGGTGCGCGCGGAGAAGACGCCGTCGAAGCTCTGCGCCACTGCGGCATCGTTGTAGGACGTGGTGGAGAAGTCACCCGCGCCGCGGATGAAGATCTGGAGCGCGGTACCGCCCTGGCTGACCTGCAAGCCCGGCAGCACGCGGCTGAGATCGGTCATCTGGGTAACGCCCGCCTCGGTCAGCGTATCGGACGAGATCACGTCGAGCGAGATCGCGGTGTCCTGGGCGCTGGCTTCGCGGAACTGTGCGGTCACCAGGATGACGTTGTCGCCGTCATCGGCGGCACTGGCATCCTCCTGAGCGAAGGCCGGCTGCGCCAGGGCGGCGGCAGCGCCAGCGGAAAGCAAAAGCCGGGTGCGCAAAAACTTCATGATTCGTATCTCCTCCCGATTCACCTGGGCGAATGCTCAACCCCAAGTTGGTCTGTTAGTCAGAACGTTATTCTTGTTTTTTATATCGCCTGAAAAATCACCTTTGTCAATCACCCCCCAAAAATGGCGGATTTCTGCGGAAAATGGGCTGATTCGCCCGGCCGCGAATCCACGACTGGACATGCCATCTGCATTCTTATAGAATAGTGTTCTGTCAAAGAGAATATTGGAGAGGCAAATGACCCATTTTCCGGAAGTCCCGGCCTTCACCGGTTTCAACAAGCCCTCGCGAGTCGAGGCTGACGTGCAGGATCTCGATGTCCAGGGCGTGATCCCGCCCGAGCTCGACGGCACCTTCTATCGCGTCCAGCCCGAACACCAGTTCCCGCCCAAGCTGGGCAACGACATCGCCTTCAACGGCGATGGCATGATCTCGATGTTCCGCTTCAAGCATGGCAAGGTCGACTATCGCCAGCGCTGGGCGAAGACCGACAAGTGGAAGCTGGAGAATGCCGCCGGGCGCGCGCTGTTCGGCGCCTATCGCAATCCGCTGACCGACGACGAGGAGGTCAAGGGCAAGATCCGCGGCACGGCCAACACAAATGCCTATATTCACGGCGGCAGGCTCTACGCGCTGAAGGAGGATTCGCCCGCGCTGGTGATGGATCCCAATTCGCTGGAGACTTTCGGCTATACCGATTTCGACGGCAAGATGACCGGCGAGACCTTCTCCGCCCACCCCAAGACCGATCCCGTAACCGGCAACATGTGCAGCTTCGGCTATGCCTCCAAGGGCGTGCTGACCACCGACATGACCTATTACGAGGTCAGCCCGGAAGGCGAGCTGCTGTTCGAGATCTGGTGGCAGAATCCCTACTACGCGATGATGCACGACTTCGCGATCACGCAGGATTATGCGCTGTTCCCGGTCATGCCGATGACCAGCAGCTGGGAACGGCTGGAAGCGGTGAAGCCGCATTTCGGCTTCGACACCTCGATGCCCAGCTACCTGGCCGTGGTGCCGCGCAAGCCCGTCACCACCGCCGCCGACATCCGCTGGTTCAAGGGGCCGAGCTGCTTTGCCGGCCACGTGATGAACGCCTGGAACGAAGGCACGAAGATCACGCTCGACCTGCCGGTGGCGTCGAACAATATGATGCCCTTCTTCCCCGACATCAACGATGCGCCGTTCGATCCGGTGACGGGCAGCACCTACCTGTCGCGCTGGACGGTCGACCTCAGCCAGAACGAGGAGGAATACCGGTCGGAGCGACTGTCGAACATGATCGGAGAATTCCCCAAGTACGACGATCGCGTGACCGGCAAGAAATACCGCTATGGCTGGCTGGTCGTGATCGACCCGTCGCAGCCGGTGGAGATCAAGGGCGGCAGCGCCGGCGGCTGGGTGATGAACACGCTGGGCTTCGTCGACCTGGAAACGGGGGCAGAGCAGAAATACTGGGTCGGCCCGGTATCCTCGATCCAGGAACCCTGCTTCATCCCGCGCAGCCCCGATGCGGCAGAAGGCGACGGCTGGATCGTGATGGTGGTCAACCGGCTGGAGGAACGCGGCAGCGAGCTGCTGCTGTTCGATGCCCTGGAAATTGCCAAGGGACCGATCGCCACGATTTCCATCCCGGTGCGCCTGCGCTTCGGCCTGCACGGCAACTGGGCCGACGCTGCGGCGACCCAGTCGCTTGAGGCTGCCTGACGCCTTTCGCCTTCCCTCCTCTCCCAGTTCGGAAGGCCAAAGCCTCCCCCCGGAACATCCGGGGGGAGGCTTTCCTTTTCGCGCGGATCAGTAGCCGATCATCACGGCCTTGGTTTCGGTGAAGGCCAGCACGCCCATGCGGGCATTCTCGCGGCCCAGCCCGGACTGGCCGAACCCGCCGAAGGGCAAGGCGAATTCCATGCCCGAACCGTTGATCTTCACCGATCCTGCCCCCAAGTCGCGCGCCATGACCTGCGCCCGTTCGAGGCTGGAGGTCCAGCCATAGGCCGACAGGCCATAGTCGGTATCGTTGGCCCGTTCGATCAGCTCCGCCAGGCTCTCGCCCGCGCCGAAGCGCATCACGCAGAGCACCGGGCCGAAGATTTCCTCGCGCACCGCGCGCATGTCCGGGTGCACCTGGTCGAGAATGGTCAGGGGGCTGAAATAGCCCGGCCCGTCAGGCACTTCGCTGCGGAAGACCACCCTTGCGCCCTCGGCCTCTGCCCCGGCGACGAAGTCTGCCACCTTGGCTTGCTGGGCGGCGGAGATCAGCGGGCCGATCATCGTGCCGTCCTGCTCGCCAGGCCCGATCTTCAGGCTGCCGGCGAACCCTGCCAGCCGTTCGAGAAATTCGTCGTAGATCGCATCGTGCAGGAACAGCCGCGATCCGGCGGCGCAGACCTGCCCGCTGTTGGCGAAGATGCCCATGCCCACGCCGGGAACGGCGCGCGCCAGGTCGGCATCGTCGAACACCACCACCGGCGACTTGCCGCCCAGTTCCAGCGAGATCCGGGTAACCCGGTCGGCCGCCTGCCGCATGATGCCCTGCCCCGTCACGGTGGAGCCGGTGAAGGAGATCTTGTCCACCCCGCGATGCGCCGCCAGGGCAGCGCCCGCCTGCGGCCCGGTGCCGTTGACCAGGTTGATTGCCCCGGCAGGAAAGCCCGCCTCGTGCACCAGCTCGACCAGCCTGACGCAGGTCATCGGCGCCAGTTCGGCAGGCTTGAGCACCGCCGTGCACCCCGCCGCCAGCGCGGCGGAAACCTTGTTGCAGGCGATCGCCAGCGGCGCGTTCCACGGCACGATCAGGCCCGCCACGCCCAGCGGCTGGTTCACCGTATAGGCGTGCCAGCGGCCCGGCACCGATGGCGCTGCCTCCTCGCCGCCCAGCCGCCTGGCCCAGCCGGCGTTGTAGCGAATGGCCGACGGCCCGCCCTTGCCCGCCATGGCCAGCGCCATGGGATAAGGCACGCCGTTATCCAGCGTCTCGATCGCCGCCAGTTCGGCGGCATGAAGTTCGACGAGGTCGGCCAGCCGCAGCAGCAGCGCCTCGCGCGTGGCGGGTAGCATGTCGCGCCAGGCCGCCGAGCGGAAGCAATCGCGCGCGGCATTGACCGCCGCATCGACTTCCGCCGCGCCGCCGCCAGCCACCGATCCGATCTGTTCCCCGGTCGCCGGGTTGACCACGGCGATGCGCGGCCCGCTGCCCGCCACGCGCTTCCCATCGATGTGATGGTCGCCAGCCTGGGCGATCCACGCCCTTGCCCGGCGAAATGCCTCCTCGCGTTCCATGTTCATGCAGTTCCGTCCTTCAGCCCCTGGCAGCCTGGCGCATCATGTCGGCGCCCTTCTCTCCGATCATCACGGCGGCGGCATTGGTATTGGCCCCCACCAGCCGTGGCATGACCGAAGCGTCGATCACCCGCAGCCCATCCACCCCGCGCACGCGCAGTTGCGGGTCGACCACCGATTCCGAGCCGATCCCCATGGCGCAGGTTCCCACCGGGTGGTGGACCACGCCGATCAGTTCCGCGCGCATCGCTTCCAGCCCGGCGTCGTCCTGCCCGGCCGGACCGGGGATGGCCTCTTCCAGCACATGACTGGCCAGCGGTTGCTGCTCGAACAGCTGGCGCGACAGCGCCAGGCCGCCCTTCAGGCGTTGCCAGTCGTCATCGTCGGACAGCATGTTGAGGTGAATGGCGGGGTTCGAGCGGAAATCTGCATCGCGCAGGCGCACCTCGCCACGGCTGCTGGGGCGCAGCAGGCAGATCGACGCGAAGAAGCAATCCTCCACCGGCTTGCGAATGCCGGGGAACCAGATGTTGGCATCCACCCGCGTGGGGCTGACCATGATCTGGATGTCCGGCCGGTCCAGCCCTTCGCGGCTGCGCAGCAAGAGGCAGCCCGACGCGATCTGGTTGGCGAACGGCCCCTTGCCGCGCAGATACCAGTCGAGGAACGACACCGCCGCCCGGTCGAATCGCAGTTCGCGGGCAAAGCTGTGATCCAGCCGGGCGCGGTACTGGTTGGCCACGCGGGGGTGCTCTTGCAGGTTCTGCCCCACGCCGGGCAGGTGCTGCACCACGTCGATGCCGTGGTCGGCCAGCTGGCCTGCATCACCGATGCCCGACAGCATCAGCAGTTGCGGCGAATTGTAGGTGCCTCCCGACAGCACCACTTCGCGCCGCGCCCTGACGACTTGCCTCGCCCCTCCCCGGTCCACTTCGACGCCGGTGGCGCGGCCATCCGCCACGATCACGCGCCGGGCCAGGCTGTTCGTCCAGACCGCCAGGTTCGCGCGCTGGCGCCGGATCGGTTCGATATAGGCGCGCGCGCTGCCGCAGCGGCTGCCATGCTTCAGCGCCACGTGAACATCGGCCAGCCCTTCGTTGCGCTCGCCATCGTAGTCACCGACGTAGTCGATCCCCATGGCCGCCGCCGCTTCGCGCAGTTCGCGGCCCATCAGGCGTTCGGAATCGACCGGCCTGACCGCAATCGGCCCGTCCGCGCCGCGCTGCGCGCTTGCCCCGCTCCAGAAGCTTTCAGACCGCTTGAAATAGGGCAGCACCGAATCGTAGTCCCACCCGCTGCATCCCAGCTGCGCCCAGTCGTCGAAGTCCCTGGGGTGTCCGCGAAAATGCACGGTGCCGTTGATCGAGGACGATCCCCCCAGCACCCGGCCGCGCGGCAAGGGGAAGACGCGGCCGCCCACATGGGGTTCGGGTTCGGAGGCGAACTGCCAGGTGAAGCGCGGGTTGCGCAGGGCTTGCAGGAAACCCAGCGGCATCCGGATATAGGGATGGCTGGCCTCGCCGCCCGCCTCCAGCAGCAGGACGGTTGCGCCCGCGTCCTCGCTCAGCCGGTTGGCCACCACCGCTCCGGCGCTGCCCGCGCCCACAACGATATAGTCGAATTCAGCTTCGCTCATGGGGGACTACTCTCGAATCGATTGGCGCTGTCAGCGCAGGTTTTCGGCAACGACCCAGGCAAAGGCGGTGGCCTGGGCGCGCGCTTGCGCATCGTCGGGCAACAGGTCTGCCAGCAGCGGACGCCACGGCTGATCCGCCTCTTCACCCAGCCACTGCTGGCGCGGGCCGGTCTGCTTCAGGGGACGCAGCCGGCGCCCCGCCAGCCGCGCGATATCGGCGGCGAGCAGCATTTCGGCATGGCCGGTGATCCCCAGCACCGCGCCGGGCTGCGCCAGCGCGCCTGCCCGCAGCTGCCGCACGATCTCGCCCCCGGACTGGCGGGCCAGTCCGCCGCGCATGGCGATCAGCCGGGCCGCGCGGTCGGCAGGGCGCAGGCGCGCATCGTAAAGCGTCAGCGCGGGCAGCCGGGGCATGGCCGCCGCCAGCACTTCGGAGTGCAGGCCAAGCACCAGCGGCGCGGTGATGGCTCCGGCAAGCACGGTGCGCCGCTTCATCGCGTCGGCCCCGCTGCCAGCCAGTCCGCGATCAGGTCCAGATCCTCGTCGCTCAGTTCGGCGCGCGAGAGCGGCGGCATGTTCACCATACCATTGCGCACCACGATCTTCACATAGGCCGCCGGCAGGTTGCTGCGTTCGTGCAGCTGCGCGGGCGTTCCTTCGGGCAGGCGGTGTTGCAGCATGATGGTGCCGGTGTTGCGGCCCACGTGGCAATAGGCACATTCGCGGCCATAGAGGCGCGCGCCCGGCTCATCCGATTGCAGGCCGAAGGTTACCGCCTCGATCTGGCCGGGCAGGCGAGGCGGGGCAGCCGGTTCGGCTTCCTGGCCATCGGCAGCGCAGCTGGCGGCCAGCGCCATGGTGGTGGCCAGCCCGAATACGACGATCCGCAAGTCCATCAGTCCCGCCCTCCGATGCCGTTGCGCCCAGGCGCGATGATGTTGTTCGGATCGAGCGCGGTCTTGACCCGGTTGTTGAGCCGCAGCAGCGCGTGATCGTTGAAGTCGTAGGTGGCCGCGATCGTGTCCATATAGTCGATATGGCCGCGATATTCGGTGTAGCCCTCGCGCGCGGCTTCCACCACCAGCCGCTCGAACAGGGTATTGGCGCGGCCCGTGCTGGCGGGATCGTCACGATCGTAGAGGATCAGGCTGACGTTGTTGATGTGCCGCCGGCCGATGGTGAAGGTGGCATAATAGTCCTGCCCCACTTCGCGATAGATGTCCTTCACACGGCGGGCATAGGCCAGCACCTTGGCGCCGTCCTGCGGCATGACCGGGGCGAAGCTGAGGTGGCCGCCGCGCCCGCCGAACCAGTTCACCGATTGCAGGCCGATGGTGGTGGGCACCCCGCGCGCCGACGCGTCGTAGGGTTCGCCCTGGTGCCAGGTGCGGAACTGCAATTCGCGGCCCAGGCGCTGTTCGAACAGGTCGCGCATCAGCTGCATGCTGCCTTCGACCTGGAAGGCCGGGCCGAAGAAGCTGACCTTGGCGTTCCACCAGCCGAGGCCATAGCGTTCCATGATCGCGCGTTCCGCCTCTTCCGGCAGCGCGCCTTCGCCCTGGTACCAGTCCGCGCGCTGGGTGAGCACCGAGGCGGCGCGGACGGGGCTGCCGAACACTACGTTGTGCTGGATGATGTCGCGGCGGCGCAGGTCGGCCAGGATATCCACCGCCCAGCCCGCATCGTCGAATTCGGGAAAGGCGATCTCCACCGCCGCGGTCATCTCCGGTTCGGGCTGCAACCACAGCCCGGCCTTGGTCACCACGCCGAGGTTGGACTGCATGAACATCTGGTCCCAGCCGGGACCATAGCCGTACTTGTAGTTGCGCCAGGTGGCACCCTGGCCCACCGCGCCCATGCCGGTGCGCACCAGTTCGCCATCGGGCAGCACCACTTCCAGCCCGCAGATGGCTTCGCAGTTGTCGCCCAGCGGGGTGTAGCCGATCCCGCGATCGAGCGCGTTGCCCACCACGCTGCCCCAGCTGTTGCCGGGGATCGACATCCACAGCGGGATATTCTCCGTCCACAGGTGATCGAACAGGTCGAAGAAGCCCACCCCCGGTTCGAGCAGGCAATTGGCCTGCTGCACATCCACGTCGAGGATGCGGTTCATGCGGCTGAGGTCGAGGATCACGTCGCCCCGGCGCACCGGCGCGGCGGCGCCATAGCCGAAGTTCTTGCCCCGGCTGACCGGCCACAGCGCCACGCCAAAGCGGTTGGCGATGCGCACCACTTCCTGCACTTCGGCCACTTCGGCAGGCGCCAGGATGGCAGATGCTTCATGGTCCAGCCCGTCGCCAAAGGCATAGGGATCAATGTAGGTGCGGCGATCCTGATCGGTGTCGAGCACGCCAGACGCGCCCAGCGCATCGCGGAAGCTGGCAAGCGCGGTGCTGAACGCTTCGGCACTGACGCCGGTTGGCAGTGGGTTCGATGGCATCGTGTCTCCCCGGTGACGGTCGCCGCACCAATGTAAACTGTTCTGTCTAACAGACTTATATTCTATATTCTACGGGAACGCTTGTTGCGAGTCAATCGCTCCCCACGACGGCCCTCACCAGCAGGCGGATCGCCAGCACCGTTATCAGCACTGTCACGATGGCGCGAAAGGCCCTCTCGGGAATCCGCCCGATCACCTGCTTGCCCGCCCATGTCCCGGCAAAACCCGCCAGCGTGGATACGACCACCGCCAGCAAGTAAGGCCGATAGCCGAACCCGGTCGCGGCATAGCCCAGGCAGCGGATCGCTTCGAGCACCAGCAGGCAGGTGGCGAAGGTTCCCACCAGCGCGCGCCGATCAATCCCGGCGTTGAGCAGGACCGGTTGCAGGATGGACCCCATCCCCAGCACTGTCCCGCTAAGCGCGTGCGCTGCCCCCACCCCCACCAGCCCGGCGCGCGAATGCACCTGCGGCAGGGGCAGTCGCGACCAGGCCAGCACCAGCATCAGCAGCCCCACGCCCAGCGCCAGACCGCGTTCGGGAATGGCGTGGTAGACCACCAGCCCCAGCGCAACGCCACCCAGCGATCCGAGCGTGAAGGGCCGGACGATGCCCCACAGCGTCGCCTCGCGAAAGGCCAGGCTGCGGGCGACCAGCGAGGAATAGGACAGCACCGGTTGCAGCGCGATCGCCACCGGCAGCGGGTAAAGCAGGGTGGTGGCCCCGAACAGCACATAGCCCCCGCCCACCGAAAGGCTGGCGCTGACGGCTGCGGCGGAGAACGACGCTGCCGCCAGCAGCAGCAGCGTCAGGCTTTCGCTCACCGGTCAGTCTCCGCGATAGCCGCTCCAGTGCTTGGGCTTGAAGGTCAGCCCGATCAGCGCGGTGACGAAGGCCAGCACCATCACCACGATGAACGGCACGGTGAAGCCGCCGGTCCAGTCCACCGCCAGCCCGATCAGGCCAATGCCTGCCGAAGCGCCGAGGTGGAAAGTCGCGTTGAGGATGGCAATCAGCTGGGCGATCGAGCGGGTGCCGTAGATGTGCCGCCCCAGGATCGGCGCCTGCACCACGATGCCGCCGTGCGACAGCCCGCGCACCACGGTGAACAGGGCGAAGGTGACCAGGCCGGAAACCGGGAAGGCCAGCATGATCGCGATCCCGCACAGCGCCCAGCACATGGCCACGCCCTTGGTGGAAAAGCGGTCGAACAGCCAGCCGAACACCAGCTTGCCCAGCCCCGACAGCACCAGCACGATGGTGAAGCCCAGCGCAGCCATGGTGCTGCCAAGGTCGGTCTGGTGCTCGATGAACAGCGGCACATATTCGTTGATGCCGTTGCTGATCGCGCCGGAGAAAGCCGTGGCCACCACCAGCAGGATGAACGGCTTGGTCCACAGGATGTCCTTGAACTCCGGCCCCGGCCCGCCAGCCGGGCGCGCGGGCGCTGCCTTGCCCTTGGCCGCGGCATGGGCGTGGTCCAGTTCCTCCGCCGTATATCCGAAGTCTTCCGGCTTCTCGTGCACGGCGAAGATCACGAACAGCGACAGCGCCACCAGCACGGTCAACCCGGCAATGCCGCTGGTGGCGTGCCAGCCGTAGTGCTCCAGCCCGTAATTGGTTGCCAGCGGCACCACCGCGCCCGCCGCCGCGCCGCCCATCATGGCAACGCCGGTGGCCCGGCCCAGGCTGGCTTCGAACCAGCGCGCCAGGGTCAGCTGGATGCCGACCAGGCAGATGATCGAGGCAAAGCCCGAGACGAAGGCGAGCGCGTAGTATTCCCACAGGCTCGTGACGAAGTAGAGCGCCAGCGTGGCCAGCCCCACCGCCCAGACCGAGGGCAGCAGCACCTGCTTCAGGCCGAAGCGCACGAACAGGCTGCCTGCGAACAGCCCGGCCAGCGCGGACACCGCTGACTTGATGACCATGAAGCTGGTGGTCTGCGCCACGGTCCAGCCCATGGTCTCCGAGATGTTGGCATACATCACCGGCATCATCATCGACACGCCGGCCAGGCCGATGCCCCAGACGAAAAAGCCGGTGACGACGTTCGCCCAGGCATATTGCCGCATCTTCGCCAGCGTCGGGCGGGTATCTCCCATGTGCTTTTCCTTCTCGTTGTCGCTGGCGCGAAGCCAGTTGTATCCTGGTGGAAACCGGAACTTGCAAATCTTCCGCCGCGCCAGCCGCGGCGGGAGGTGTCTATTGCGCCGGGTCGGCGCCCGAGGGCAGCCAGATCCCGTGGTTGCCCGGCGACAGGATGCCGGCCGGGTCGAACGCCGCCTTCAGGCGCGAAACGGTGCGGCCATAGGCGTGATCGTTGGCGGAAAACCGCTGCGCCACGCTATCCGCCAGGGCCACGTGCGACCGGTAAGGCGCGCAGCCCCATTCGGCCACGGTGGCATACATGGCATCCACCGCGTCGCGCGCGGCCTCGACCCGCTCGGCCTTGCTCGCATCGAACATGATCATGCAGGCGCTCACCATGCTGCGTTCGTTGACCAGGAAGCCGACCGGGGCGATCAGCTCGTGGCCCGCCGCCGTCGCCCGCACCAGTGCATCCACCTTCTGCGCCCATTCGCCCTTGAGCGGGATTACGGGTGAGAAATCCATGTGACCGAAGGTGGGGCCAAACACCGCCTGCAACCGTTCCAGCAACAGGCGATTGGGGATCCCGGCAGAGATGTAGTCGCGCGGCTCGACCTCGTCCGGGCCGGCGTCGCCGGGATAGGTCCGCAGTTCCAGCTCGGCACCGGGGATCACGGCCAGTTCGCGGTCGAGCACCGCGCGGCGCGCGGCCAGCATGTCGCTGTCGCCATAGAGGCCGATGCGCACGTTCCAGCGGCCCGGACGCAGCACCTGCTGAAGGTTGGCAAGCGTGAACGGTGCCTGCGCCGCGGCATAATCGCCCTTGTCCGCCGGGGTGCCGACGATCATCGGCACACCTTGCAGCACACCGCGCCGCAGCAGCCGCCGCAGCAAGTCCACCAGAGGCACGATGTCCTCATCACGGTGGCACAGGATGGTGCCGATCATGAAGGCTTCGGGGCGCGGCATCAGCCAGACTCCGGCCTGCGTCACCACGCCGAAGTTCGACTGCATGAACAGGCTGTCGAGCGAAGGGCCGAAGCCGCGCCTATGGCACGACCACAAGGGGCTGCCCGGCAGCCCGCCCTGGCCGGTGCGCAGCACGTCGCCATTGGCCAGCACCACTTCCAGGCCGCACAGTGCCGAGGCATGATCGCCCATGACATTGTAGCCATAGCCGTGCTCCAGCCCGTTGCCGATCATGCTGCCCCAGCCAAGATCGGGCACCGACATCATCAGCGGCACGTCCTGCGCGCGCAGCGCATCGTAGAGGCTGGCAAAGCTCACCCCCGGCTCGATACGGGCAAAGCCCTGGTCGGCGTCAATCTCGATGATCCGGTTCATCCGGCGCAGGTTGAGCACCACCGAGCGGTCGACCACCGGGGAGGAACCGCCATAGCCGAAGTTGCGGCCCATCGACGAGGTCCACAGCGGCATCCCCAGCTCGCCGGCGAGCAGGACTGCGGCGCGCACTTCCTCGGTGCTGGCGGGCTGGATCACCAGTCCGGGGCGATGGCCACACGGTTGCGGCCCGGCATAGGGATCGGAGAATTCACCCAGCGTACCGGCGTCGGAGTGCACGCCCTCGCTGCCGAGCAGGGCGGTAAATCGCGCCGCCGCAGCGGCGAGCGCATCGGCCTGGGGGCCAATCGAATTGCCGGCATTGATAGGCAAGGATCCGTCACTCCCGATGCGTGCCGCATATCCGCGCGCACTTGTTCCGCTCTATAGACCGATGTTCCTTTTTATCGGGAAAGCCGGACAACGTCAACTGCGATTGCTGAGTTATGTTCTGTCTAACAGACCTTTAATCTGTTTTCTTGCATTTACCGCGAATCACGAATACAAGTGTGTTCATAACTTTCGGGAGACAGGAAAATGGCTGCAAGGACGGGACAGGAATACAAGGCAGGGCTCGACGATGGACGCGAGGTCTGGCTTGGCGAAGGGAAAGTCGACGTAGCGCACGATCCGCTGCTGGCAGGCTCCATCAACGGCATGGCCGGCTACTTCGACTGGCAGCACCAGTATGCCGACGAATGCCTGATCGACGATCCGGAACGCTCGGGCGAGAAGATGAACGTCAGCCTGATGCTGCCCAAGAGCCGTGAAGACCTCGAAGTGCGCCACCGCGGGCTGGAACGCCTCGCGCGCTATTCGAACGGGATGCTCGGCCGCACGCCCGACTACGTCAACGTGGTGCTGGCGGGCCATACCGCCCGCGCCGACATCTGGGCCGCTGGCGATCCGGAATGCTACGAACGCCTGCGCCGCTTCCACCGCGAGGTGATCGATGGCGACCTGGCGCTGACGCACACCATCGTCCACGCCAACATCGACAAGTCTGCCCCGCCGTTCCAGGGCATGAACAGCGAGCTCACGCTGCGCGTGGTCGATCGCAACGAGAACGGCCTGGTGGTGCGCGGCGGCAAGGTGCTCGCCACGCTCGGCCCGCTGGCCGACGAACTCTACGTCTACTCCTCGCTGCCGATCCCCTCGGGCGCAGAGGAATATGCGCTGATCTTCTCGATCCCGGTGAAGACCAAGGGCGTGATCCAGGTCTGCCGCGATCACTATGGCCGCGATGCCAGCCTGGCCGACGCGCCCTTCTCCTCGCGTTTCGACGAACAGGATTCGTTCGTGATCTTCGACGATGTCGAAGTGCCGTGGGAACGGGTTTTCTGCGATGGCGACCTGAAGGTCTACAACAACCTCAACCAGGGCGTTTCGCCGGGCAACACGCTGCAACAGACCGCCATCCGCGCCATGGTGAAGCTGGAATTCGCCTATGACCTGTGCTCCAGCGTGGCCAAGGTCACCAACAGCCTGGCCTACCCCGAAACCGCGCAGATGCTGGGCGAGATCCATTCGTACCTCTCGCTCACCCGCTCGGCCATCATCGCGGCCGAAGCGCGCGCGCATGACTGGGGTGCGGGCGCCTTCTTCCCGCACCGCGACCTGTCGGTGCTGCGCTGCGTGATGCCCGAATGGATGAGCCGGGTGAACCAGATCATCAAGGTGATCGGCGGCCACAACCTGCTCTGCACCCCCTCGCTGGCGCTGTTCGAGAACCCGGACATCGGTGACCTGCTGCGCAAGTACCTGCCCGGATCGAACGGCATGGCGGCGGAAGATCGCGCCCGCATCATGCGCATGGCCTGGGACTTCGCCGGTTCGGGACTGGGCAGCCGCGTGGAGCTGTACGAGATGTTCTACCTCACCAGCCAGTCGCGCGCACGGATCGGGGATCACATGTACGCCCAGCGCGATGGCGAGTGGAACCAGGTGCGCGAATTCATGCAGAAGTCGGGCATCCTTCCGGGCTGAGGCGGTGGGCGTGCAGCAGACCATCCAGCCCGAAGTCGAAGGCTTCCGCCAGGCGCTGCGCAGGTTCGCCAGCGGTGTGACCGTCGTCGCCAGCACGGCAGAGGACGGCACACCCCGCGGCATCGTGATGACGGCGGTGATGTCGCTCAGCTTCGATCCTCCGTCGATGCTGATCGCCATCAACCGCACGGCATCGCTGCTGCCGGCCATCGAGCACAGCGGCTGGTTCAGCATCAACGTGCTGGGCAGCGACAGCAAGGACTGGTGCCACGCCTTCGCCACCGCCGATGTGGACAGCCGCTTCAATGCCGAGGACTGGCAGCAGCATGACTGCGGCGTCCCCGTCATGCGCGGGGCGCTTTCCAGCATGGTCTGCCAGGTGGCCAGGCCGAACCCTTCGGCAGCCACATGGTGATCCGGGGGCTCGTGCGCGGGACGGAATTTCGGCAGGATGCCGACGGACTGATCTATCTGGACGGAAACTATGCACGCCCCCGAAACTTTGACTGATCCCGGCCTGCCGCACCGCGACACTCGTTCGCGGTCGAGCAAGGACCGTTTCATCGAAGCCGCGGCGCTGGAATTCATCGAGAAGGGCTACGAAGGCTGCACCATCCGCGCCATCGCCGGGCGCGCAGGCACCAGCATCGCGTCGCTCAGCCGCAACTGGTCGGGCAAGCAGCACCTGTTCGAAGACGTGTTCGCGCTCCACTTCGGCGTCATCAACGCTGCGCAGAACCGCAACCTCGACTTGCTCGAACAGGCCGGCACGCCCGCGCTCGACGAGCTGCTGCACGCCTTCTTCCGCCCGGTGCTGGCGCCGCTGGCACAGGGTGGCGCAGGTGCGGCCAGCCACCAGGTCTACTGCAAGGCGCTGGCCGATCCGTCGGACGAGGCCAAGGCCATCGCCCGCCCCTTGGTCAGGCATGTGCGCGCGCGGATGATCGGCTATGCCCGGCAGTTCCTGCCGCAGCTGAGCGAACAGGAGCTGTTCCTCGCCATGACCGTGATCAACGGCACATATACCTATCCGCAGGTCCACGGCGCCCGACTGGCGACGGTGATGGGGATCGCGGAAGCCGACATCGACTGGGACAAGGCCGCGCGCGGACTGGCGATGATGGTCGCCACCGGGCTGCTCGCCTTTCATGCCCAGGGCAATTGAGGGACGCCAGGCGACTGGCACGGGAGGGATCGAAATAAACGTGACCCAGCTCCACAGTGCAGACGACCAATTCCCCGTCGCGAACGGCGACGGCGCGCCTGCCGTCTTCCCCGACAGCACGCTGGAACTCCAGGCCAGCGTCATCGCGATCGGTGCCTTCGATGGCGTCCATCTGGGGCATCAGAAGGTGATCGGATCGGCCGTGGCATCGGCCCGCCGCCTGCGCTGCCCCTCGGTGGTCTATACCTTCGACACGCCGCCCAAGGCTTTCTTTGCCGGAGCGCAGGTGCTCACCACGGTCGAGGAGAAGCTGCGCCGGATCGGCCGGATCGGCGCGGACTGCGCCATCGTGGCGCGGTTCGATCGCGCCTATGCCGCGCGCTCGGCGGAGGACTTCATCGCCGAACTGGCCAAGCTCAATCCGCGCGAGATCTGGGTCGGCGCGGATTTCCGCTTCGGCGCCCGGAGCAGCGGCGACGTCGCCCTGCTGGCCAGGTCATTCAACGTGAAGGTGGTCGACGCGGTGCGCTGCGAACTGGGCAAGGTGATTTCCAGCACCCGCATCCGCCAGCTGCTGCAAACCGACCCGCGCCTGGTGGACAGCCTGCTGCGGCCGGTGGCTTCGCAGCCCCGGCCGGTGGCTTCGCAGCCCCGCCTGGCACTGTCGTAACCCTCGCCCGCTGCCGCAGACGCAAAAAAGCCCCACTGGGACCAGTGAGGCTGTGAATTCGTGGGTTTTCAATGAAAACGGTGGTTGCGGGAGTTGGATTTGAACC
>JAGREI010000219.1 GCA_020446625.1 Erythrobacter sp. | reverse complement strand
TGTGGAGCCGCCGCGCGCAGGAATACGAAGCCAAGATCAACTCGGGCGACCTGGTGTCGATTGCCGAGGTGACCCGCGACCTGTTCCGCCCCGAAGACCAACCCGAGCAGAGCTATTCCGAACGGCAGATCTTCGAAGCGGCCAGCTCGCGCCTGGCGCGCGAACTGGCGGCGATGGAAAAGACCGACGAGCCTGCTGCCTTGCAGAAGATCCTCGCCGTGCTGCGCGAACATGCCCCGCAGTACTACGAAAGTGCCGAAGAGGCCTGAGCAGGGCTCAGCCACACCTGAAAAGGTTCGAGGGGCCGTTCGCCGGGTGCGAGCGGCCCCTTTCGCATTTGCCCTCCACGCTCTGCCAATCGCCCACGCCGTCCGACGAACGGCTTTGCCCTCGCTGGCCCGTTAGTGTATTGCTGCCGTAATACGCAACTACAGGAGGCGGGAATGCGTCTTGCAAGGATCTTCGGCGCGGCTGTGCCGGCGCTGGCATTGGTGGCAGGGCTTTCGGCCTGCGGAATGAACATCCAGGTCGGGGACGAGGACGGCGTTCCGCTGGCCGATCTCGACACCAGCGGCGATGCGCCCGATGGCGTGGTGCTGGGCGGGCCGGACAACGTGGTGATCACCTCGGGCGAGGAATTCGCGATCACTGTCGAGGGCAGCGACGAGGCCAAGGACCGGATGCGCTTCTCGCTCGACGGCGGCACGCTCGCCATTTCGCGCGAGGATGGCAGCTGGAGCGACAGCGATGTGGCCACGGTCAACGTCACCATGCCCCCGCCCAATTCGATCGTCATCGGCGGTTCCGGCACGGTCACCGCCGACGGCATGAGCAGCGATGCGGAAATCACCATCGGCGGATCGGGCCAGGCGCATGTCAGCGGGCTGGCGGCCGATTCGCTTGAAGTCGCCATCGGCGGCTCCGGCCGGGCAGAGGTCGCGGGCGAGACCGAGAGCCTTGAACTGACCATCGGCGGCAGCGGCGGCGCGGACATGGCCGGGCTGCAAGTGGGCCATGCCGAAGTGAACATCGGCGGATCGGGCGAAGCCCGCTTCGCCTCTGACGGCACGGTCGAAGCCAATATCGCCGGATCGGGCGTGGTGCGCGTGCGCGGATCGGCCCAGTGCGACATCACCACCGTGGGTTCGGGCCAGCTGATCTGCGAGCCTGCCGAGGAAGCAACCCCGGCCGAATAACCGGCCGCATTGCCAGTTACCATGCGCGGGTCCATGATGGCGGGAGCAATCCCCCATGGTGGACCCGCGATGCGTCGACCCGGCCTGATCCTGATCCCGCTTGCCACGCTGCTGTTGCCCGGCTGCGTGGCGCGCACCGTTGCGGGCGTGGTGACGGCGCCTGTCCGCGTCGTCTCGCAAGGCGCCGACTGGGCCACCACCAGCCAGGACGAGGCTGACCGCGCGCGCGGGCGGGAGATCCGGCGGCGCGAGGAACGGCTGGGCGAATTGCAGGAGGACTACGAGCGGCTCGAACGCCGCTGCCTCGACGGCAACGATCGCGCCTGCCGCGAAGCAGTGGCCTTGCGCGCCGAAATGGACGAACTGCGGCAGGGTATCCCGCTGGAGCCTGAAGACTAGCTTCCGATTTTAGCTCCGCGCCGCGCGCTCCAGCCGGTCGTTGATCGCCAGTCCCATGCCGTGTCGTGGGATCGGCGCCACCGCGATTGCCGCCTTTGCCGAAGCCGCACCCGCGTGCAGCGCCGCGTAGAGCCCCGCCGCCGCTTCGGCCAGGTCGCCCGATGCGGAAAGGTTCACGTCCCCGTCCACACGGCCAAAGCCGATCATGAACTGGCCTGGATCGGGCGCAGTGCAATCGAGCGTGACCGGCTTGCCCGGCGAATAGTGCTTCTCCAGCTGGCCCGGTGCTTCGATCGGCGCCTCGATAGTTGCGCCGCGCGACTTTTCCGCAGGGCCGAGCAGGGCCTCCAGCTCCTCGCGCGGGACGGGGCCGGGGCGCAGCAAGGCCCAGCCGCCGCCGGGGCGCAGCGCGACAATCGTCGATTCGAGCCCCGCCGGGCATGGCCCGCCATCGAGCACTGGCGGAGCCGCATCGCCCAGCGATTCGAGCACGTGCTCCGGCCGCGTCGGGCTGACACCGTAGGAACGGTTGGCAGAGGGGGCGGCCAGTGGCAGGTCCAGCTCCACCAGCAACCGCGCCGCCAGCGGATGCGCGGGCTGGCGCAGCGCAATCGTAGGTAGGCCCGCAGTCACCGCTGGCGCAATCGGCGCCCCTTCGCGCAAGGGCAGCACCATGGTCAGCGGGCCGGGCCAGTAATGCTGCGCCAGATCCTCTGCCGCCTGGTCGAACAGCGCCAGCTTGCGGGCCATATCCAGCGAGGAAACATGCACGATCAGCGGGTTGAAATCGGGCCGACCCTTGGTGCGGTAGATCGCCGCCACCGCTTCCGCCGAATCGGCGCGCGCGGCGAGGCCGTAGACCGTTTCGGTAGGGATCGCGACCAGCCCGCCGCCGCGCAGCACGGCGGCGGCCTGCGCAATGCCGGTGTCGTCCGGGGGAAGAAGGCGCGTCTTGCCGCTCATCGCGCCCGGCTATAGATGAAAGCGATGGAAGACCAAGCCAAGTTCCTCGTCCGCATGGCTGCCGCGCTCGAAGCGCTGGCCCCGGCTGCCCGCACCCCCACGGATTGGACCGCCTTTCCCGCCTATGTGTGGGACCGCAGCGGCGCGCGCGGGGTGAAGGGGATAGAGGCGCCCGCGCTCGAACTGCTGCGCGGGATCGACCAGCAGAAGCGCGCGGTGGTGGACAATGTCGCCCGGCTGGCGGCGGGCCTGCCGGCGCACGACATGCTGCTGTGGGGATCGCGCGGCATGGGCAAGTCGGCACTGGTGCGAGCAGCGGTGGCGGATGCCCAGGCGCGCTATGGCAAGATCGGGCTGGTGCAGGTGGCGACCGACGCCGTGACGTCACTGCCCGCGCTGTTCTCGGACCTCGCCTATATCCAGCGCAATTTCCTCGTCTTCGTCGATGACCTGGGCTTTGCCGAAGGCGATTCGACCACGCCGCGCCACCTGCGCTCGTGGCTCGACGGCGGAGTGGAGGCGCGACCGGCCAACGTGCGGCTGGCGGTCACCTCCAATCGCCGCGCGATCCTGCCGCGCCACGGCAGCGAGCAAGACGATCCGATCAACCCGCGCGACGCGGTGGACGACAACCTGGCACTGGCCGACCGGTTCGGGCTGTCGCTGGGCTTCCACAATGCCAGCCAGGAAGACTATCTCGCCATCCTGGCAGGCTATGCCGCGCGCTACGGGCTGAATTTCGACGAGAGCGAGGCGCTCGAATGGTCCAAGCGGCGCGGAGCGCGCTCGGGCCGGGTGGCCTGGCACTTCATCACCGAACTGGCAGGTCGCGCCGGGCGCAAGCTGACCTGACCCGTCAAGATGCGGCGTAGCCGCGATGATCTGGTTCACGCAAAGTCGCAAAGGCGCGAAGAGGTTTCAGCAGACGCCTTCGCGCCTTCGCGTCCTTGCGTGAGATGATTCCTCGCCTGCGGCAGGCGCAAACTCCACGAGCTACATCACGTCCGCAGGATTGACCGCGCCATCCTCGAAGGCGCGCGCGGGATCACCGATCAGGTTGCGGCGCGGCGGCAGGCGTTCGCCGTGGTTCCGCACGATCGCGGGCGCAGGGGTGGCACCGGGGGAGGTAACCCGCCAGATCGCGTTGCCGGTATCGTCGCTCACCAGCAGCGCGCCGGTGCGATCCCAGGCCAGCCAGGTGGGCCGGCCGTGCGTGTGTTCCTGGTCGGCAAGGAAACCGGTCAGCACCGGAACCGGTTCGCCGGTGGGGCTGCCGCGATCGTCGAAGCGCACGAAGACCACGTCGTATCCCGACAGCGGCACCCGGTTCCACGATCCGTGGCGGGCGACGAAGGCGCCGGGGCCGAAGCCCTGGCCCATCATGGTGCCTTCCTGGGTGAAGACCAGGCCCAGCGCCGCGACGTGCGCGCCCAGCGCGAAATCGGGGAAGCGCACATAGTCGGGGTTGATGCCATAGCGGCCCTCCACCCGGTCATCGACCTTGGTGGCATAGTAGAACCACGGCCAGCCGTAGTGCGCACCGATCGGCACCGCGCCCATGTAATCGGGCACCAGGTCCGAACCGAGCATGTCGCGCTCGTTCACCGTGGTCCACAGTTCGCCGGTCCAGGGGTTCCAGGCGAGGCCATTGGGATTGCGCAGGCCCGCCGCGAAGGTGCGCGCGCTGCCGCTTTCAAGGTTGATCTCGTGGATCGCGGCGCGGCCCTGTTCGATCTCCATCCCGCCTTCGGCGACGTTCGAAGCCGAACCCACGGCGACGTACAGTCGCTCGCCATCGGGCGAGAGCGCGATGTTGCGCATCCAGTGATTGCCCGCCGCCGGCAGGTCAGCGATCTTTTCGGGTTCGCCGGTCAGTTCGTTGGCGCCCTCGGCATAGGTGAAGCGCAGCAGCTCGTCGTGGTTGGCGACGTAGAGATGGCCGTCCACCCAGGCCATGCCCGACGGCGAATCGAGATCGGATTCGCGCAGGACGTGGGTCTCGTCCGCCACCCCGTCACCGTCGGTATCGCGCAGCAGCACGATGCGGTTGGGTGATTCGCCCGATGACCCGGCTTCGCTGAACAGGAACGATGCGACCAGGTTCGTCAGCCAGCCGCCCGCCACTTCGGCTTCGGGGGCGCGGGCCTCGGCCACCAGCACGTCGCCATTGGGCATGGTGTAGATCACGCGCGGATGATCCAGCCCATCGGCGAAGCGGTTCACCACCAGGCCTTCGGCCGCGGTCGGCGCCTCGCCTTCCTGCCAGCCGACCGGTTCGGCAATCCCCACCGTGGGAATGGTCTGCTCTTCCGGGGCCACCAGCGTGGGATCGGTGCCGGTCGTCTCCTCCAGCGACAGCGTGGCGGGAACCGGGCGCGTCAGCCACCACAGCAGGCCGGCCAGCAGCACGAGGAGGATCAGCAGGGCGACAAGGATCTTCTTCCAGAGTTTCATGGGCCGCAGGACTAGGCGCTGCGCGGCTTTGCGGCAATCGCTTTGCCCGCTATTGCCGCAGCCATGTACGATTTCCGCCCCGCCGACCTGGCCGACAAGCCCGCGCTCTACGCCGAACTGCTCGCCGCCGCCGATGCGCTGACCGATGGCGAGCGCGACCCGGTGGCCAACATGGCCAATGTCGCCGCCTTGCTGGGCGAATTCCTGCCCGACTGCAACTGGACCGGCTTCTACCGCATGGTGGATGGCGAGCTGGTGCTTGGCCCCTTCGTCGGGCGGCCCGCCTGCATCCGCATTCCGCTGGGCCGGGGCGTCTGTGGTGCGGCGGCGGCGAGCGGCACCACCCAGTTGGTGGAGGATGTCCAGGCTTTCCCCGGCCATATCGCCTGCGACGCGGCCAGCCGCAGCGAACTGGTGGTGCCGGTGCTGCGCGATGGCCTGGTGATCGCCGTGATCGACCTCGACAGCCCCGACCTCGCCCGCTTCGACGGCCAGGACCAGGCGGGGATCGAGGCGCTCGCCGCGCTGCTGTCCCGGCGTATCTGACCCGCAACGGGACAGTGGCGGCGCAAGTCTTGGGTTCGCGCGCGAAATCAGGGTAAATATGGGGTTAACTGGGCAATCCGCCCCGATTCCTTGATGAGGGAACCCGCGCATGTCGACCCGCTTCACGCTTCTCCTGGCCAGCGCCGCGCTGGGATCCCTGTCTGCCCCGGCGATGGCACAAGATGCTCCGCCGCTCGATCCGCTCGAAGGCACTTACCAGGGCCAGTGGGAAGGCGACTGGCAGGATGCCGAAACCTGGCGCGGGATGTGGAACGGCACCTATACCGGCACCGACGGTGAGCAGGTGCAGGGCCAGTACATGGGCACCTTCGTCGGCCAGAGCCGCTTCGTCACCGATGACGGGCAGGTGCTGCTGCTCGACGGAGAGCACGGCTGGCACCAGGGCGCGGACGGCTACGAACACCATGCCCCGAGGCCGTCGCGCCGCGATCCGCGAATGCTGGGCGCCTCGCCCGACGGTCGGCTGGGCTATACCATGGCCGAGCGCGAGGCATGGCTGGCCGATTGCCGCCTGCTGATGTCCGATGGCGGCGGTTACGCCGATGCTGGTTACTACGATGAGCGCGATACCGACGGCGGACTGGTCGGCGGCGTGCTGGGCGCGGTGGTGGGCGGCGTTTCGGGCAACCGCATCGCGGGCCGCGGCAACCGGCTGGCGGGCACGCTGATCGGCGCGGGCGTGGGCGGGATCGCGGGGGCCGTGATCGGCTCGCTGATCGACGGCCACGACGGGCCTGACCGGCGCGCTGCGCCAGCGGTCGACACCGACGAGCTGTGGGCCGCGCGCTACTGCGATGCCTACCTGCGCCGCTATGAAATGGGTGGCGGCATGGCCATGGGCTATGGCCAGCCGGTGGTGATGGTCGCCGCCGCACACGGCAGCTCCGGCCACCACCACGGCCCGGAATGCACCACCACGATTACCGAGGAATGGGTCGAGGTGGCCGAACCCGCACCCGCTCCGCCGCCGCGCCGTCCCCGGCGCCCGCGCCAGCCGGCTCCGCAACCGCAGGGCAAGATCGAACCGATCAGCTGAGAAGTTGCGCCGCGCAACTTGTGCGCGGCATAACTTCTTGATCTTTCGTTAGATTCCGCCGCCGGTCAGGCGCTGGCAGATCAGGTCCAGCTGGTCGAGCGTGCGGAACTTCACCGTCACCGAGCCCGATCGCGGATCGGCATCGCTGGCGATCTTCACCGGCAGGCCGAGGAATTCCTCGAGGTGGTTCTCGACCGCCGCGATATCCGCATCCTGCACCGGGTCGCGCGCGGGCCGCGCGGTGCGGCGCACCGGAGCGGAAGCGGGATCGCGCTGCTGGCGCGCCAGCTTCTCGACTTCGCGCACCGACAGGCCCTGCTTCACCGCCTGGTCTGCCAGTGCAGCCGCGTTCTCCAGCCCGATCAGCGCACGGCCATGGCCCATGTCGAGCCGCCCCGCCTCCATGTGATCGAGCACCACGTCAGGCAATTGCAGCAGCCGCTGGAGATTGGCGACGTGGCTGCGCGATTTCTCCACCAGCACGGCGATCTCGGCCTGAGTCATGTCTTCCAGTTCGGCCAGCCGCTGGTACGCGCGCGCCTCTTCCACCGGGTTCAGGTCTTCGCGCTGGACGTTCTCGATCAGCGCCAGCGCCATGACGTCACGATCGCCAAGATCGCGAATTAAGGCAGGAATTTCATGCAGTTGTGCCTTCTGCGAGGCACGCCAGCGGCGTTCGCCCGCCACCAGCTGGTAACGTCCGCCGGGCAGCGGACGCACGATCACCGGCTGGATCACCCCGCGCGCCGAGATCGATGCCGCCAGTTCCGCCAGCGCGCCATCGTCGAAGATCCGGCGCGGCTGATCGGGGTGCGGTTCGATATCGGCCACGGCCAGCATGGCAAGCCCATCGGCGCGCGCGGGCGTGGCTTGGGCAGGCGCGGCTTCGGCCGGGCGCGCCGTCACCAGCGGCTCCTCGCGCTTCACCTCGCCCAGCAAGGCCCCCAGCCCGCGCCCCAGGGCGCGACGTGCCGGGCGTGCGGCGGTTTCGGCGTGGTTGTCGTTGTCGCTCATGCGGCTTTCCTTTCGGCCGGAAGACGCCCGATCAGTTCGCGCGCGAGGGCCATGTAGGCGCGGCTGCCGGGGCAGGCGTGGTCGTAGATCAGCGCGGGCAGTCCGTGGCTGGGCGCTTCGGACAGGCGGACATTGCGCGGGATCACCGATTCGAACACCAGATCGCCCAGGCATTCACGCACGTCGTCGGAAACCTGGTCGGTCAGGCGGTTGCGGCGGTCGAACATGGTCAGGGCGATGCCGATGATGCCCAGATCGGGGTTGAACCGCTGCTGCACCTGCTCGACCGTCTGCAACAGCTGCGAGAGCCCCTCCAGCGCGAAGAATTCGCATTGCAGCGGCACCAGCAGGGTATCGGCGGCGCAGAGCGCGTTCAGCGTCAGCAGGCCCAGCGAGGGCGGACAGTCGATGAAGGCGATGTCGTGCCCGCGATGGCCCTTCAGCGCGCGGCGCAGGCGCTGGGTGCGGTCTTCCACCCCCACCAGTTCCACTTCCGCGCCCGACAGGTCCACCGTGGCGGGCAGCAGGTCGAGGCCGGGGATCGAGGAGCCGACGTAGCACTCGGCAATCGGCAGGCCGTCGACCAGCACGTCATAGCTCGACATTTCGCGCTGCGCCGCACCCAGCCCCACGCCGGTGGAGGCATTGCCCTGCGGATCGAGGTCGATCAGCAGGGTGCGCCAGCCGCTCGCCGCCATGGCGGTGGCGATGTTGATGGCTGACGTGGTCTTGCCCACTCCACCCTTCTGGTTGGCGATGGCGATCAC
>JAGREI010000218.1 GCA_020446625.1 Erythrobacter sp. | reverse complement strand
GCTTCGGCTTCATCCAGCCGGACGATGGCAGCGGCGACAGCTTCGTGCACATTACCGCCGTGCAGGCCGCCGGCATGACCACCTTGCAGAAAGAGCAGCGCCTCAACTACGAAGTTGAAGTGGGCAAGAACGGCAAGGCTGCCGCAGTCAACCTTAGCGCCGCCGACTGATCGGTGGGTGCCGCCTTCCCGGTCGACTTCGCGGTCGACCGGGAAGGCGCCCTACAGGCAAAGGTGCTATCGTGGCCCTGACCTATGAATTCCTCATGGCCCGCGCCGAAGAGGCCGCGACGGAAGCCCGCGAGGCGAAGCTGGACAATGTCCGGCACAAGGCGCTGCGCTCCGAAGCCGCCTGGCGCGACATGGCCGAACGCACGCTCAAGGTCGACGAGGCCAAGGAGCGCGCCCGGTTCGAGCGCGAGCAGGACAAGGCGCGCGAGGCCGCAGCAAGGGCGTCGCCGCCCGCTGAAGAATCCTCCTAGAGCGGGCAACCGTTAGCTTTCGTGCAACGAAAAAAAGGGCGCCGCCAGTGCTGGCAGCGCCCCTCTTGTTGCGTAGCGGAACCGGCTGATTACTCGCCGGCTTCCTCGGCAACCTCTTCCGCGGGGGGCAGTTCGCCCAGTTCGCGGTCGGGGTCCAGTGCTTCGGTGAAGCCTTCGCTTTCGGCGCGGTCTTCTTCGAAAGCGGCGGCGAGGATGTCCACGCCCTGGCTTTGCAGTTCGGCTTCGTCGTCCGAGCGGGCAACGTTCGCCTTGATCGTCACTTCGACTTCGGCGTGCAGAGCCACGGTCACGTCGAACATGCCGATGGTCTTGATCGGCGCGCCCATGATGACCTGGCGCTTGTCGACCTTGTGGCCCTTTTCGACCAGTGCCTGCGCCACGTCACGCACGTTGACCGAGCCGTACAGCTGGCCAGCGTTCGACGCGGCGCGGATCAGCACGATCTCGGTACCGGCGACGGTGCCGGCCTGCTTTTCGGCGGCCACGCGCTTTTCGGCGTTTTCGGCTTCGAGGCGATCGCGGTTGGCTTCGAACACCTGCTTGTTCGCTTCGTTGGCGCGCAGCGCCTTCTTCTGCGGGAGCAGGAAGTTGCGGGCATAGCCGTCGCGCACGGTGACCACGTCACCGATCTGGCCCAGGCCAGAGATGCGTTCGAGGAGGATGATATCCATGTAGCCTCTCCCTTACTTCACGACGTAGGGCAGCAGGCCCAGGTGGCGGGCGCGCTTGATCGCCTTGGCCAGTTCACGCTGCTTCTTGGCGGAAACGGCGGTGATGCGGCTGGGCACGATCTTGCCACGTTCGGACATGAAGCCCTGGAGCAGGCGCGTGTCCTTGTAGTCGATCTGCGGAGCGTCCTTGGCCGCGAACGGGCAGGACTTGCGGCGGCGGTAGAACGGGCGGGCCATCAGTCGCGCTCCTCACGGGTTTCGCGGCGCTTGCGCTCGCGGTCGTTCTTGCGCATCATCACCGAAGGACCGTCTTCGTGCTCTTCCACGGCGATCGTCAGCCAGCGGATGATGTCTTCGTTGATCCGGTTCTGGCGCTCCAGCTCGGCCACCAGCGAGCCAGGCCCGTCGATGTTGAGCATGACGAAGTGCGCCTTGCGGTTACGGTCGATCTTGTAGGCGAGGCTCTTGAGGCCCCAGGTCTCGGTCTTCACGACCTTGCCGCCATTGGTTTCCACGATTTCCGTGGCCCCGGCGGCAAGCGCGTCCACCTGAGCCTGGCTCAGGTCCTGACGCGCGAGGAAAACATGCTCGTAAAGAGCCATGTGCGCTTCCTTTCACTCCATGCCGATCGCTGACACTCCCGCGCGGATCGCGGGGGCCCCTCCGGCCTTCTTGATATCCCCACCGGACACGTCCGGTCGCAGGGAAGCGGCGCACATAGCGGGATTGAGGCGAATTGCAAGCGTGGTATGGCAGGTGCTGCCAAGGGGAGGGACCATGCGCAAATTCATCGCCGCCGCTATCGCCATGTTGCTGGCCACGCCAGTGGCCGCGCAGGAAGAACCGCCCGCACCGCGGCTTGTCCATGTCTTCACCATCGTCGCGGACCTTGGCCCGGTGGTGCAGGTGGGCGAGACGGGGCGCGGCAACCGGCGGATCATCCCCATCACCGGCGGCACGGTGGAAGGGCCGGGAGACGGAGAGGGCATCCACGGCACGGTGCGGCCCGGCGCCTGGGACTGGCAGCTCGACCGGCCCGATGGCTGCCTGGACCTGGTGGCCGACTATTTCCTCGAAACCGACGATGGCGCGGTGATCAACGTGCGCAACACCGCCACCGCCTGCCCTCCCACGCAGGGCGAAGCGCCGCGCCCCGTGCTCACCCGCCCGCAGTTCGAGCCGCCGCTGGGGGCTTACGCGTGGCTGGGCCACGGCGTCTACGTCGGCGCGCTGACCGGGGCGACCGATCGTGCGGGTCCGGCCGTGCAGATCCGCATCTACCGGGTGGAATAAGCGGGCGCGCCATACTACCTGCTGGCGACTGACTTCACGGAGAACCCCATGCCCGGTGGCCTAGTTGCCCTGTTTGACGACATTTCGGTAATCGCCCGCGCCGCTGCGGCCAGCGTCGACGATATCGGCGCGGCGGCGGGCCAGGCGGGGACCAAGGCGGCGGGCGTGGTGATCGACGATGCCGCGGTGACGCCGGGCTATGTCACCGGCCTTTCGCCCAAGCGCGAACTGCCGATCATCTGGAAGATCACAAAGGGCAGCCTGTTCAACAAGCTGGTGATCCTGCTGCCCGGCGCGCTGCTGCTCAGCCAGTTCCTGCCGCAGGCGATCCTGTGGCTGCTGATGGCGGGCGGGGCTTACCTGTCCTACGAAGGGGCGGAAAAGATCATCGAGAAGCTGGGCGGCGCCAAGCACGGCGAAACGCTCGACGATCCGATCGAGGACCCGGTCGCCTTCGAGACGGCGCGCGTCACCGGCGCGGTCCGCACCGACCTGATCCTCTCGGCGGAAATCATGGCGATCACGCTCAACGAAGTGGCGGCGGAGGATCTGGTCACTCGCGCGGGCGTACTGGCGTTGGTGGGCCTGGCGATCACTGTGCTGGTCTATGGCGCGGTGGGGTTGATCGTGAAGATGGACGACGTGGGGGTCCACCTGGCGCTCAACGGGCGGACAAGGCCGGTCAAGCGACTGGGGCAGGCGCTGATCCATGCCATGCCCAAGCTGCTGGTGGCGCTGTCGGCAATCGGCACCGTGGCCATGCTGTGGGTGGGCGGCGGGATCATCCTGCACGGCCTGGCCGGGATCGGCATCCACGGCCCGGAACACTGGGTGGTGGGCATCGAGCAAGGCGTGTCCGCCGTAGCCGGCGCGGCTGGCGGC
>JAGREI010000217.1 GCA_020446625.1 Erythrobacter sp. | reverse complement strand
TGCAGGTGCACGACGAACTGGTGTTCGAACTACCCGAAGGCGATGTCGCCGCGGCCAGCCCGGTGATCGAGCAGGTGATGGCCGAGGCCGCCCGGCCCGCGGTAACGCTCGACGTGCCGCTGGGGGTGGAAATCGGCACCGGCGACAGCTGGGACGCGGCACACTGACCTGCCCGCCGGGGTTGCGCTTGCGGCATGGGGTCCATAGGTGAACCCCATGTTCGAATACTTCAATTCACCGAAATGGGCCGTTTCGTGGGAACAGGCGGCCACCGCGGCACTGGCCCTGCTGGTGGCCGTGGCGGTGGCCTGGCTCGCCTACCGCCTGCTCTATGCCGTGGTCGTGCGGCTGGCGAAGCGGTCTGAATCCATGGCGGACGACCTCATCCTCGAACGCGTGCGGAAGCCCATCAAGTGGTCGCTGGTGGCCGTCGCCATCACCCTGGCGGCGCAGGCCGATCCCCTGCTGGCGCAGGTCTGGGAACCGCTGGCGCAATTCCTGCGGCCCGCGCTGCTGGGCTGGATCGCCTATGCGCTGGTCAAGGCCTTCACCGCCGTGCTCGAACTGCGGCTGGACCAGGCGGCAGACCCGGTGGCGGTGCGCAGCCGCCGCACCCGCATCGCCATCCTCTCGCGCACCGCGACCGTGGCGATTATCTTCATTACCGTGGGGCTGATGCTGTTCGCCATCCCCGCAGTGCGCAACATCGGCGCGACCCTGCTGGCATCGGCGGGCCTTGCCGCGCTGGCCATCGGTGCTGCGGCGCAACCGGCGCTGAAGTCGCTGATCGCGGGCTTGCAGATCGCCATCACCGAACCTCTGCGGCTGGGCGACCAGGTGGTGATCGACGGGCAGACCGGCCGCGTGGAGGAAATCCACATGGCCTATATCATCGTGCGCACCTGGGACGAGCGTGCGGTGGTGGTGCCCACCAGCCGCGTGCTCGACCAGAGCTTCGAGAACTGGAGCCGCAAGAACGAGATGCTCACCGGACCGGTGTTCCTGCACCTCGATCCGGCCACCCCGGTGGCGCCGGTGCGCGCCGAGTTCGAACGCTATGTCAGCGCGCACCCGCTGTGGGACAAGCGCACCATGCAGCTGCTGATGACCGAGGCGCACCCCGAAAGCGTGGAGCTGCGGCTGTCGGTCAGCGCGCGCACCATTGCCGACGTGTGGAAGCTGCGCTGCGATCTGCGCGAACACATGCTGACCTGGCTCCAGAACGACATGCCCGAGGCGCTGATTCGCCACCGGCTGGAAGTGCAGGGCGCGAACGACAAGGTGGCGAAGCTCTAACTGCTTTACTGTATTGCCACGATAAAACAGTTAGCCTAAGCCTGCTCCCCGACCAGGGATGGAGCGGGCAATGCACATGACGACAGGTGACGACGGGCTGCAATCGGCGCGCAAGGCCAGGGCCGATCGGCTGCTGCCCCGCGCGGCGCAGATCCTCGCCGGATCGGTGATCCTGGGCCAGCTGGCCTTCCTCGTGTTCATCCTTGCCTTCTACTATCCCGCCACCCTGACCGGCGACTTTGCCGCCTGGAACGACAAGCCGCTGATCACCGGCTACCGCCAGGGCGATGCCAGCGGGAACCTGGCCTTTGCCGGTCATGTGCTGTTCGCCGCGCTCATCACCGGCAGCGGCATGGTGCAATTGCTGCCCGTGGTGCGCCGTCGCTGGCCCGTGCTGCATCGCTGGTCGGGCCGCATCTTTGCCATGGCGGCGGGGCTGCTGGCGCTGGGCGGACTGGGACTGGTATGGCTGCGCGGCACCTACCTGAACATTCCCGGCGCGCTGGGCATCTCGTTCAACGCGATCGCCATCCTCACCTGCCTCGCCTTTGCCTGGACGCTGGCGCGGCGGCGCGACTTTGCCGGTCACCGGCGCTGGGCGCTGCGGCTGTTCGCGGTGGCATCGGCGGTGTGGTTCATGCGCGTGGGTTACATGGCCTGGGGACTGTCGACCGGCGGCGCAGGCGTGGGCGATGCGATGGACGGCCCGTTCGACATGTTCATCGCCTTCGGCAACACGCTGGTGCCGCTGCTGACGGTCGAATGCTACCTGCGCGCCGACGCTTCGCGGCAACCGGTTGCGCGCCGGGCAGCCGGGGCCGCGCTGCTGCTGGGCGCACTGGTGGTGCTGGCGGGCAGCGCGGGCGCCTGGATGGCGATGTGGGGGCCATACCTCTGACCCTTGCACTCAGTGCTTCGAATCGCGCGTGCTCTCCACCATGCCATCGGTGATGAAGCCGATCGGCTTCACTTCCATCGCCTTGCGCTTCAATTCGCCTTTCATCTTGGCGTATTCGCTTTCCATCTGCTCGGTGACGGTGGCGCGCGAATCCTTCAGCGCCTGGTCGAAATCGGCCTTGGCCACGTTGTCCGGCGCACCTTGCGTCCGGCGGATGGCGTTGAGGCCGGCGCGGCGCACCACGTCCTCCAGGTCCGCGCCGGTGAAGCGTTCGGCCTTCTGCGCGATGTCGGCCAGCGACACGTCATCGGCCAAGGGCATGTTGGCGGTGTGGATCTTGAGGATGTGTTCGCGGCCAGCCTGGTCGGGCGCACCGACATAGACCAGTTCGTCGAACCGGCCGGGCCGCAGCAGCGCCGGATCGACCAGCGTCGGGCGGTTGGTCGCGCCGATCACCACGATGCTGGACAGTTCCTCCATCCCGTCCATCTCGGCCAGGATGGTGTTGACCACGCGCGCGGTCACCTGCGGCTCGCCCGCGCCTGAACCGCGAGCCGGAACCAGCGAATCGATCTCGTCGATGAAGATCACGCAGGGCGCGACGGCCCGCGCACGGGCGAACATGCGGGCGATCTGCTGCTCGCTTTCGCCGTACCACTTGGAAAGCAGGTCGGACGACTTCATCGAGATGAAATTCGCTTCGGCTTCCTTCGCCACGGCCTTGGCCAGCAGGGTCTTGCCGGTGCCGGGGGGGCCATAGAGGAGGAAACCCTTGGCCGGGCGGATGCCCAGTCGTTCGAACGCCTGCGGGTTCTTCAAGGGCAGTTCGACGCCTTCCTTGAGCGCCCTGATCGCCTCGTCGAGCCCGCCGAGGTCATCCCAGCCGACCTTCGGCGCCTGCACCATCACTTCGCGCATGGCCGAAGGCTGGACGCGCTTCAGCGCCTCGCGGAAGTCGTCCTTTTCAACCTGCAATTCCGCCAGCACCTCAGGCGGGATCTCGCGCGCGTCGAGGTCCAGCCTGGGCATGATCCGCCGCACCGCCTCGATCGCCGCCTCGCGCGCCAGTGCGGCGAGGTCCGCGCCGACGAAGCCGTGAGTCGAACGCGCCAGCTCACCCAGGTCCACCCCCTCGCCCAGCGGCATGCCGCGGGTGTGGATGCCGAGGATCTCGCGCCGCCCGCTTTCGTCCGGCACGCCGATCACGATCTCGCGGTCGAAGCGGCCGGGGCGGCGCAGCGCCTCGTCGATGGCATCGGGGCGGTTGGTGGCGGCGATGACGACCAGGTTGGTGCGTGCCTGCAAGCCGTCCATCAGCGTCAGCAGCTGGGCCACCAGCCGCTTTTCCGCTTCGCCGCTGACGTTCTGGCGCTTGGGCGCGATCGAATCGATCTCGTCGATGAAGACGATGGCAGGCTGGCTGCGTTCGGCTTCCTCGAACACTTCGCGCAGGCGCTTTTCCGATTCGCCATAGGCAGAACCCATGATTTCCGGGCCGTTGATGGTGAAGAAGGTCGCATCCGATTCGTTCGCCACCGCGCGCGCCAGCCGGGTCTTGCCGGTGCCGGGCGGGCCGTGCAGCAGCACGCCCTTGGGCGGATCGACGCCAAGGCGGGTGAACAGTTCGGGATAGCGCAGCGGCAGTTCCACCATCTCGCGCAACTGCTTGATGGTATCCTCCATCCCGCCGACATCGTCGTAGTTGATGATGCCGCGCCCGTCGCGCGGCTCCTCGAACTCGGCGCGCAGCTCGACTTCGGTGTTCTCGTCGATGTGGACCACGCCCTTGGGACTGGTAGAAACCACCGTCAGGCGGATTTCGGTGAGGGCATAGGCGGGGGCGTTGAACATGCGGCGCACTTCGGGCGGCACGTTCTGCACCGGCTGCTGGCCGTGGGTGGCCACCAGGTCGCCCGCGATCAGCGGACGGCGGAAGAATACCCGCTTCAGCGCCTCTGTCGGCCCTTGCAGGCGCATTTCGCGCGCGGCGGGGGCGAAGACGACGCGAGTGGCGGGCTTGCTCTCTGCCCGGCGCACCAGCACGTGCTCGCCCGATGCAGTGACGGCATTGGCGCGTTGCAGGCCGTCCAGCCGGATCACATCGAGCGCCTCGTCCTCGGCATAGGCGGTGGCGGCCAGCGCCACAGTAACGCGCTTGCCTTCGATCTCCACCGGGTCACCTTCGGTAATGCCCAGCGCCTGGAACGCGGTGCGCGGCATCCGCACCATGCCGCGGCCCGATTCTTCCTGCCGCGCGGCAGCGACCTGCAAGCGCACGGTGCCTTGTTCGATTGTCGCTGCGTCCGCTTCGGCCATGCCTTGTCCCGTCCTTTTCGCGCGCATCGCGCATCTGGTGTTGTCGACGAACTAGGAAGCGCCGCCACGGATTGCAAACGGGCGAAGCGCGGCAAGGTGCCGGGCGCACCTGGAAATCGGGCAAAGAAAAAGGCCCGGACGTTGCCGTCCGGGCCTGAGAAGTTTTGGGAGAGGATGCCTGAAAGGCACGAGCAGATATGCTGGGATCGCGCCGATTGTGCAAGTACGAAAAGGTCAAATTGTGTTGCAAAATATGCAAATTATGGTGATTAATGCGTATTCTCAAGCTGATGTAACATGAAAGTCCGTTCAAGTTGAGGTCGTTTCAACCGTAATCAGGCGCATTTTCCGGCCATTCCTTGTGCATTGCAGCAGGCGCAAGCTTGGCAGGTGACAGCGCCCACGCATGGCGATAAGGCCCTGCGTGCAAGCAGTCGATTTTTGCCATCCTGGGGAGCCTTCCATGCAGAAACTCTATCCTTCGGCCGAGGCCGCACTCGACGGACTGCTGCACGACGGCATGCTGATCGCCAGCGGCGGGTTCGGCCTGTGCGGCATTCCCGAACGGCTGCTCACTGCCATTCGCGACAGCGGGGTGAAAGATCTCACCTTCGCCAGCAACAATGCCGGAATCGACGGGGAAGGCATCGGCATGTTGCTGCGCACGCGGCAGGTGAGCAAGATGATCTCCAGCTATGTCGGAGAGAACAAGGAATTCGAACGGCAGTATCTGGCTGGCGAGCTGGAAGTGGAATTCTGCCCGCAAGGCACGCTGGCAGAGCGGATGCGCGCGGGCGGCGCGGGCATCCCCGGCTTCTACACCAAGACCGGCGTCGGCACCCAGGTGGCTGAAGGCAAGGAAGTGAAGAGCTTCGGCGGGGAAGACTACATCCTCGAACGCGGCATCTTTGCCGACCTCGCCGTGGTCAAGGCATGGAAGGCGGACGAGACCGGCAACGTGATGTTCCGCAAGACCGCGCGCAATTTCAACCAGCCCGCCGCCACCTGCGGCAAGGTCTGCGTGGTCGAGGTGGA
>JAGREI010000015.1 GCA_020446625.1 Erythrobacter sp. | reverse complement strand
TGGCCTCGATCCGCGCGGCTTCGGCTTCCAGCCCCAGCGAGTGGCGCAGCAGCATGGCCAGCGACAGGATCATGGCCGACGGGTTGGCCTTGCCCTGCCCGGCGATATCGGGCGCCGATCCATGGATCGGCTCGTACATGCCGAAGGTGCCGTACTGCGTCTGCCGTTCGCCCAGCGCGGCGCTGGCGAGCAGGCCGATCGAGCCGACGCACATGCTCGCCTGGTCGGACAGGATATCCCCGAACAGGTTGCCGGTGACGACCACGTCAAACTGGCCGGGATTGCGCACCAGCTGCATGGCGGCGTTGTCGACGTACATGTGGCTCAACTCTACATCCGGGTACTCGGCGTGAGTTTCGATCATAACATCGCGCCACAACTGGCTGGTTTCCAGTACATTTGCCTTGTCGACGCTGCACAGCTTGCCCTTGCGGCCCTGCGCGGCGCGGAAGGCGACGTGAGCGATGCGGCGCACCTCGTCCTCGGCATAGGACATGAAATCGTAGCCCTGCCGCCGCCCGTCCTCGAGCACGCGCATGGCCTTTTCGCCAAAGTAGACGTCACCGTTCAGCTCGCGCACGATCAGGAGGTCGATCTGGCGGGCGACTTCGGGGCGCAGCGCGGACATGTCCTCCAGCCCCGGAAACATTGTGGCGGGGCGCAGGTTGGCGAACAGCGTCAGGTGGCTGCGAAGGCCCAGGATCGCCTGTTCGGGGCGCAGGTGGCGTTCGAGGTTGTCGCAGGTGGGATCGCCCACCGCGCCGAACAGGATCGCGTCCGCCGCGCGCGCGGTCGCCAGCGTCTCTTCGGGCAGCGGGTGGCCGTGCTTGTAGTAGGCCGCGCCGCCCACGTCGCCTTCGAGCAATTCGAGACCGGGCAGAGCGAGAGCGTCGAGCACCCGGCGCGCCTGCACCATGATTTCGGGGCCGATACCGTCACCGGGGAAGAGGGCAATTTTCATCAGGCAATCCGTCCAAGCAATTCGCGTAACCGTTGGCGCGCCGCCATAACGTCTCCCCGGCTCCCGGCAAGCAGGTAGTGATCGAGCGAGGGCGCCAGCGCGTCCATCATGTCCAGAACCTGCTCCATGATGCCCTGCGGCCGCTCGTCCGCGCCGCCATAGCCCAGGTCGCGCAGCAGCAGGATCTCGTAGCCCACCAGCGCCTGCGCCCAGCCGCGCGCGGAAGGGGCGTGGCAAATGGCGTCGAGCGTGGCGGCCAGCGCCTGGTAGAGGCGCGGATAGGGCTGGCGTTCGGGCAAGGCGCTGGCGGTCAGCGCGGTCGCCCAGCCGATGGCGGCAGCGGCCAGCGGCTCGCCCAGCCACGGCCCGCGGCTTTGCACCAGTTCCACCTTGGCAAAGGGCAGCTGGCTGTCGGACCGGGCGGAAAGTTGCAGGTCCACCGCGTTGCCGGGGATCACCACGGGGCGCAAGTTCCGGCCCCTCCCGCCTGCGACATAGCCCGCCACCAGCCCGTAGTCCGCCGTCAGGAACCGCGCCACCACCGCCGTTTCGCCATGCTGGCGGGCGGCGACGAGCAGGGCGGGCGCGCGGACATGCATGGCGCCTCCTGTGCAGGCTGGCGGCGGCGCAGGCAATGGGGTAGCCTGCCGTCCGACAGCGATGCCGGGGAGAGCAAGGATGAGAGGCAAGATGATCGCCGTGGCCGCATTGCTGGGCGCCACGGTTCCGGCGCAGGCCCAGCCCGTGATGAGCGAAGGCCAGGTCGCGCTGCATGCGGAAATGTGGGCGATGGCGGGAATCTGCGGCCAGTTCAGCCAGTACAACGTGCGCGAACGCCGGTTGGCGGACTATCTCAACGCCACCATGGCGCGGCTCGACCCCGAACAGCAGGATGCGCTGGTCAATGGCCGCTCCGCCCGCCAGCAAGCCATTTCGGCGCGCGTGGCGCAAGCCAATGCCACGGCAGCAGGCCCGCGCCGCAGCCAGGCGCAGGAAGCCAATACCGAGGAATTGATGACCCGCTGCCAGCAGCTGGTGCGCGACGATCTGGCGGGAGAATACTTCCAGACGCGGCGGAACTAGCGCCCGTCAGCCCTTCGCTTCGAGCGCGGCGATGCGCGCTTCCAGCGACTCGACCTTTTCGCGCGCCATGGCGGCCATGTCCTTCACCGCGTCGAATTCCTCGCGGCTGATGAAATCGAGCCCGCCCAGCGCCTCGCGCATCCGCTCACGCGCGCCCTCGCGCGCCTCGCGGCCCATGCCCGCCAGCGTACCGGCGGCCGAATTGGCGATCTTGACGAAGTCGGCGATGATCGGGTTTTCGCTTTGCATGGGGGCTATCTGGCGCTTTGCCCGGCCTTTCACAAGGGGAGAAAGCGGCGCCCGCCTATGATCCCAACTGGATGGTCTGCACTGCACCCGATTCGTGGAACTCCGCCGCGTCGGGGTTCAGTTGCAGGAACTGCCAGTTGAGCAAGGTCGCGAACAGCACCCAGGCGAGGTAGGGCAGCAGCAGCACGCCTGCCCATTTGCGCACGCGGACGAACAGCACCACGGTCAGCAACAGCGTGACGTCCAGCGCCACCAGCAGCCACAGCGCATTGGCGATCTGGTGCGCGCCGAAGAAGGTGGGCGACCAGGCCAGGTTGAGCGCGAACTGTACCACGAAGGCCACGATCGCCAGGCCGCGTCCGCGCGATCCCCAGGCCGCGCAGACCATGGCCAGCGCCGCACCCATCATCACGTAAAGCACGGTCCAGACGATCCCGAAGGTAGCGGGCGGCGGGAAGGTGGCGGGCTTGGCCAGCGCCGCGAACCACGGCGTATTGGCGCTGCCGAACTGGCTCGACAGGAAACCCAGCAACATCACCAGCGGCACAAGGAACAGCAACCAGCGGATCAGGCTGGCGCGCAGTTGCGCGGGGCTGGCGAGGCGGTTCATGCGGCGGCGGGCTCCGTGATTCGTCAGCGGGCAGTCTGGCCGCGCCTCAGCCCCCGCGCAAGGCGGCAACGAGGTATTCCACGTTGCCCTCGGTTCCCGTTATGGGACTTTCGACGATCCCGTCGATGTGCCAGCCGCCGCTTTCGAGCCAGGCGCGCACCTCGTCGCAGACGCGCTGGTGCAGCGCCGGATCGCGCACGATGCCACCCTTGCCCACCTCGCCTTTCGCCACTTCGAACTGCGGCTTGATCAGCGCCACCAGCCGGCAGCGCGGCGCGGCCAGCGCCAGCGGCACTTCCAGCACCTTGGCCAGGCCAATGAAGCTGGCATCGCAGACCACCCAGTCGCAGGGCCGGTCGATCAGCTCGGGAGTCAGCGCGCGGGCGTTGGTCTGTTCGAGCAGGGTGATGCGCGGATCGCCGCGCAGCTTCCAGTCGAGCTGGTTGGTGCCAACGTCCACCGCGAACACGTGGTCCGCACCGTGGTGCAGCAGCACCTGGGTGAAACCGCCGGTCGAACTGCCGATGTCCATCGCCACGGCGCCCGTGGGATCGAGCCCGAAATGCTTGATCGCATGGTCCAGCTTCATGCCCCCGCGCCCCACCCAGGGATGATCGCGGCCTTTTACCTCGATCTCAACGTCATCAGCCACTTGCTGGCCGGACTTGTCGATCCGTGCGAGCTTGCCCGGCGGCCCGGCGAAGACGAGGCCCGCCATCACCAGCGCCTGCGCGCGGGTGCGGCTCTCCGCTTCACCGCGCTCTACCAGCAACTGGTCGATCCGCTTCTTCTGGCCCTTGCGCTCGCTCATGCGCGCGGCGATAGAGCGGGACATGCCCAACCGTCCAGCCGCTTCGCGCGCTTCCTCGCTCCGTCACATGGTCCCGCTGGCGCTGGCAGCCGCGCTGGCCGCCTGCGTGCCGCCCGCGCCGCAGCCCACGCCGGTCCCCTCGCCCGCCCCCACCCCGGTGGCGACGGCCACTCCCTCGCCGACACCCACGCCGACGCCGCAGCCCAGTTACGCCGACTGGCTGGACGCCCCGCAGACGCCGGGTGACTGGCACTATGTCCAGGCCAGCGGGTTCGGCGTGGCCGGATTCGGCACCGACCGCACCGAGGCTGGAACCGAACTGATCATTTCCTGCGATCTGGCGCGGAACCGGCTGGCGATTGGCCGCAAGGGGCGCGCCAGCGGCGCGGTCGACATGCGCGTGACCACCGAGACGCAGGCCCGCACCCTGTCCGCCAGCCCGCACCCGCAGCGCGCGCTGGTGGTGGCAGAGCTGACCGCGAACGACAGCTTGCTCGACGCGATCGCCTTTTCGCGCGGACGGTTCATGGTGGAAGTGAGCGGCCAGCCGACGCTCTACGTGCCAGCCTGGCCGGAAATCACCCGCGTGGTGGAGGATTGCAGAAGGTAGTTTTTCGCAAGGGTTCGGCGGCGAAAAACGAAGCGTCGATTCTGACAGTGAAAAACATTTTTGCAAGACTTGTGTTGTTGGCTCAGGCGATTCACATTGCACCTCAAGACCAGCTAATCCTGCCGGTCTTGGACCCCGGTGAAGCGGCGGTTCTGGCTTTCAAGCGCGAAAGGAGGTGATCCGATGTCTCATGGTTCAGCAGGGAGGTCGGTGACGACCCGCGCGGAGCATATTCGGTAACCTTTGAAAACGCGCCGAATAAGGCTTCGTGAGCGGTTTAACGACCGCTGACCATGCGAAGGCCAGTTCCACCGAGGTGGAGCTGGCCTTCTCATTTTGTGGCGATCCACATTCAATATTCGGGATCGAATGCCAGTCCGATCTCGTCCACGCGCACCAGGTCTGGTTCGATATCGGGCCGGTCCGACAGCAGCGCAACGTCACCAACCAGCTGATCGGGCGGTGGGGGGCCATCGTAGGCATAGGTCAGCGTCATGATCACCCGGCACGGCGTGAAACGATCCAGCGCACCTTCGCGAAAATCGCTGACGTTGCCCGCTGCATCCCAGCCGAAGCCGTAGAATTCGAACGGACGGCCATTCACCGCCGTCACCCGCGCGATCCCCTCGCCATTGCGCAGCCCCAGCACCGACCAGCGCGATGGCGCATTGGCGCGCAGGAAATCGACGTGCGTGCGACTATCGTCGGTAAAGGCCACTTCCAGCACACGATCGGGATCGTGCGGCCAGAGCACGACTCCCGGCAGGGTGGTGCCTTCGGGCCCGGCCAGCGTGGCCACGGCAACCTGGGTGGGAAAGCGCGCGCGCAGGCTTTCCAGCGTATCGTCTGCTTTTACCGGCCAGGTGCAGGAAAGCTCCTGATCGTCCACCCACACCGAAGTCGGCGCGGGCGCAGGGGCAACCGCCTTGGCGAACGCCGCCCCGTTTTGCGGAGCATTGGCCACGGGACCGACCACCACCAGGCAGGCAAGGGCGACAAGGGCAATGCGCTGGACCATGACAGGTGGCATAATGGTATCGGGCGTTGCCAGCCATGCCAGCCCTATGGCCGTGTGCCGAACGGCAAGCCCTTGCCTCTGCCCCCGTGCGCCACTAATCGCGCTCTCATGCAGTTCACCCAGATTCCGCACCCCGCCCCGACGTCTCCCGCCGATCGTGATGCCGCCATTGCCGACCCCGGCTTCGGCAAGGTGTTCACCGATCACATGGTGGTGATCGACTACGACGCGGGGACCGGATGGCACGATGCCACGCTCGGCCCCTTGCAGCCGATCCCGCTGCACCCGGCCAGCAGCGTGCTGCACTATGCGCAGGAAATCTTCGAAGGGCTGAAGGCGTACCGGCTGGCCGATGGCCAGATGGCGCTGTTCCGGCCCGACGCCAATGCGCAGCGGTTCAACGCCAGCGCCGAACGCCTCGCCATGCCGACCATCCCCGAGGAGCTGTTCATCGACGCTGTGCGCCAGCTGGTGCTGAAGGATGCCGACTGGTTCCCGCAGGTCGACGGCGGCTCGCTCTACATTCGCCCCTTCATGTTTGCCGACGAGCACTTCCTGGGCGTGCGCCCGGCCACCAAGTACAAGTTCGTGGTGATCCTCAGCCCGGCGGGCAACTACTTCAAGTCGGGCGCGCCCGCCGTTTCGGTGTGGGTGAGCGAATATACCCGCGCGGCCCCCGGCGGCACGGGCGCGGCCAAGTGCGGTGGCAACTACGCCGCCAGCCTGGTTCCCACCGGCGAAGCCTTCGCCCACGGGCATGACCAGGTGGTCTTCCTCGACGCGGCAGAGCGCAAGTGGATCGAGGAGCTGGGCGGCATGAACCTGTTCTTCGTGTTCGAGGACGGGCGCATGGTCACCCCCCCGCTGCGCGGCACGATCCTGCCCGGCATCACCCGCGACAGCCTGATCACGCTCGCCCGCGAACAGGGGCTGGACGTGCGCGAGGAAATGTACTCGCTTCCGCAATGGCGCGCCGATGCCGAAAGCGGCAAGCTGGTGGAAACCTTCGCCTGCGGCACCGCTGCCGTGGTGACGGCGGTGGGCAAGGTGGCCGGACGCGATGGAGAGTTCACCATCGGCACCGGCGGCCCCGGCCAGATGACCAGCAAGCTGCGCGAGCAACTGGTGAGCATCCAGCGCGGCACCGTGGAAGATCGCCACGGCTGGGTGACCAAGCTGGGGTGAACGGCAACCGGGCCCAAAGTCGATCAATGTGGCGGGCGGCGCTCGCCTATGGCGCGCTGATCGCGCTGGTTTCGCTGCTGCTGGCCTGGCTCGACTGGCGGCATGTCACCCGCCAGTGGTCGACCGAGTTCTACGTCCTTGCCATCGCGCTGCTGTTCGCGGGCTTGGGCGCATGGCTGGGCTATCGCCTGACACCGCGCAGCCGCCCTGCCCCCTTCGCCCGCAACGAGGCCGCGCTCGCCAGCCTCGGCATCTCGCCGCGCGAGACCGAGGTGCTCGACCTGCTGGCGCGGGGAGCGGCCAACAAGGTGATCGCCCGCGCGCTGGGTATCTCTCCCAACACCGTGAAGACCCATCTTGCCCGCCTGTTCGAAAAGCTTGGCGCCAGCAACCGCACCGAGGCAATTGCCAAGGCGCGCGAGCTGCGGTTGCTGCCGTAAATCCGGGCTACTGCCGCCCGATCACCCGTTCGGGTGATAGCTTCGGATCGCGGCCGGTGGCAGGCAGGGGCCAGCAACAGGGAGACCCGACATGACCATGACCCGTGCAATCCTGATCTACGGCGTAATTACCGGACTGGTGCTCGAAGGCGTGTTCCTCGGCTCGATGCTGCTCGGCACGCACGAGGGCGAGAACGGCGTACTCGTCGGCTACCTCACCATGTTCATTGCCATGTCGATCGTGTTCGTCGGAGTGAAGCGGTTCCGCGATGTCGAGCGGGGCGGCGTGATCCGCTTCCTGCCCGCCTGGGGCCTGGGCACCGCCATCGCGCTGGTGGCCTCGCTGTTCTACGTGCTGGGCTGGGAAGTCTACATGGCGCTGAGCGGAGCCGACTTCATCGGTGACTACATGGCGGGCCATATCGAGAGCCTGCGCGCCGCCGGCGCCAGTGCGGCAGAGCTGGCCGCCGCGCAGGCCGAAGCGGACGAGCTGATCGCCAACTATGCCAATCCGCTTTACCGGATGCCGCTCACCTTCATGGAGATCGCCCCGGTGGTGGTGATTGTCCCGCTGGTGAGCGCCGTGCTGCTGCGCAACCCGCGCTTCTTGCCGGCGGAGGCGCGGGCCTAGTCCCCGGCGTGGCAATGCGGGCAGCTGACGCCCTCTTCGTAAAGCGGAGATAGCCGGTCCGCTTCGCTCAGCGGGTGGCCGCAGGGGCGGCACATGGTGTGGCTGCCTTCGACCAGCCCGTGGCCCACGCTCACCCGCTGATCGAAGACGAAGCATTCGCCGCGCCACAGGCTCAGTTCCTCGGGCATGTCCTCCAGGTACCGCAGGATACCGCCTTCGAGGTGGTAGACCTGTTCCACCCCCTCGGCCTTGAGGAAGGCGGTCGACTTCTCGCAGCGGATACCGCCGGTGCAGTACATGGCGACCTTGGGCTGGCGGCCCTCGCCCAGCAAGGCTTCGCGGTGTTCGCGGAACCACTGGGGGAAGTCGCGGAAGCTGGCGGTTTGCGGGTCCACCGCGCGTGCGAAGCTGCCGATGGCCACTTCGTAGTCGTTGCGGGTGTCGATCACCACCACGTCCGGGTCCGCGATCAACGCGTTCCATGCCTGCGGATCGAGGTATTCGCCCGCGTTCGCCGCCGGGTCGAGATCGCCCGCGCCCATGGTGACGATCTCGCGCTTCAGCCGCACCTTCATCCGCTCGAACGGCGTGTGGCTGGCGCCCGAGTACTTCACGTCGAGGTCCGCACAGCCCGGCAGCGCGCGCACATGCTGGATCACCGCGCCGATCCCCTCACGGCTGCCCGCAATGGTGCCGTTGATCCCCTCGCCCGCCAGCAGCAGCGTACCCTTGATGCCGTGCTGGTTGCACAGGTCGAGCAAGGGCGCGCGCAAGGCCGCCGGATCGTCGAACCGGGCGAACCGGTAGAGCGCGGCAACACAGACGGGCGCATTGGTGGCGGGGTGCGGGTCAGGCATGGTCCAGTCGGCGGTCAAATCCGCGACGGATAGATCGGGTGGATGTCCACCGGGATCATTTCCATCCCCGCGATCACCCGCTCGGCGTGTTCATCCAGGTGGGCGTAGCGGTCGAAGAAGTCGATCGTGCCGTGATAGTCGCCGGTCGCCTGCAACATCAGTTCGGTGCGCAGCAGTTCGGTGATGCCCGATTCCAGCCGGTCCTCGTCGATCACGAAGTGGCCGGCGTCCTCGTCCCAGTGGAAGGCGCCGTATTCCAGCAGGAAGCCGTATTGCGCCGCCGCGCCCTTGCCGTGGGCTTCCTCGATGCCGAAGCGCACCGAGCGGAAGATCCCGGCGAAATAGGTCGCCAGCAGTTCGCTCTTTTCCTCCACCGGCAGTTCGCCGCGGTTCATCAGGTACAAGAGGTTATAGACGCCCATCACGTCGGCCTTCGATTCCTCCAGCGCCGAATCCTGTTCGCGCAGTTCGGCGTTCACCGTGGTGCGGCGGCCATCGACCATGATCGTCCCCGGCCCCAGCGAGTGCGACAACTCGTGGAACAGCGTTTCCAGCTGCATGTACTTGCGGCTGACCAGCGCGGCCTGTTCGGGCGGCAGCACCACGTCGGCAATGGGATCAAGGATCATGTCGAACTTGGCGCCCAGCACGTTGGCCAGGATCACCTTCTTCGCGCCCTTGGCTTCGCGCACGCGTTCGTCGTTGGGCAGGTTGAAGGCGATGGTCTGCACGCCCGGCACGTTGTCGCCGCCGCCGTGGATCTGGTCGGCCACGGCGATGGGGCTTTCGAAGCCGCGCTGGAAGTTCTTGTACTGGTCCTCGATCGGCAGGTTGCCTTCCATGTCGCGCAGGAAGGAGACGTAGCGGTCAAGCGCGGCGCTTTCGTCGGGGTTGCGCAGCGTCACGAAGCTTTCGAAGGCAGTCTTCGCGCCATAGAGGCGGTCGGTATAGACCTCGTAGGGGCCGATGGCGACTTCGATGGGGGTATCGCGCAGGTCCATCCAGGCCATTTCGCTTTCGAAATAGTCATCGTCCAGGAATGCTTGCGCACGCAGGTTGAGGAAGCGCTTGAGGCTTTCGTTGGTGGTGATTTCGGCGGCCTGGCGCAGCAGCGCGGCGGCGGGTTCGAGGAACTCGGCATATTCCTCGGAATAGGGGATCGCCACGAAGCCGCCCTCACCATCGCGCCGCACCACGGTGTAGGGGCTGAGCATTTCCTCGCGCTGGTCGGGGTGGGCTTCCAGCCAGGCGTCGAATTCCTCGCGAGTCAGGTCTTCGGGATAGAAGCCTGCGCCTTCGGGCCAGGGCTGATTGCCGTAGAAGGGGTGGTTGTCCTCTACCGAATCCCACGGGCCGAAGTTGCGATCGAACATGGCGAGCACGCCTTCATCGCCTTCGTCCGCGATCTGCTGGCGCATCGCTGGCAGGTTCGCCCCGCGCTGGCGCAGGTAGATCTGGTCCATGTAGCCCGACGCCTCGATCAGCAGGTTGACCACCTGCCGCTCTTCCTCGGTGAGGTAGGAGGTATCCACCGTCATCTCCACATCGGGGACGGAGGCGGCGCTGGCGGCCATGTCGTAACCGTCGGTTTGCTCGGTGCTGGCAGTGCAGGCAGCCAGCAGGGCAACCGGCGCGGTGGCGAGCGAGAAGGCGATGAGGGCGCGACGCATGACTGATCCTTCAAATGGTTTGTCGTGAAACCGACTAGCCGAGCCGACCGGGCCTGTCTAACCCTGCGCCCCATGACGACCCAGGATCAGGCACTTGTCACCGCAACGGCGCGCGCGCGGGTGGACGTGCTGCTGGCCAGCTTCGCGCGGCTGACCGGACGCCCGCTCGCCGCCGATGCCCGCGCCCTGTGGCACCTGCCCGCCGCCGTGGTGGCGCACGATACCAAGGCCACGCCGGAATTCTTCTACGCCAACGCCGCCGCGCTGGCGCAGTTCCGCATGGCGGCGGCGGATTTCCTGGGGATGCCTTCCTACAGGTCCGCCGAAGCCCAGCACCGCGATGAGCGCGCGGCCATGTTCACGCGGCTACAGGCTGCCGACGTGGTCACCGACTATGCCGGGGTGCGGATCACTGCCGACGGCACCCGCTTCTGTATCCGCGACGCAGTGATCTGGAACCTGCGCGATGCGGCGGGCGTGCTGCACGGGCAGGCGGCGTGGTTCGAACACGCCGACCCGCTCTAACCAGCCAACCCGTTCTAACGAGCTTGTCGCTCCGCGCGATTTGGCTAAGGTCGGGGCAAGAGGGATTTCAGGGATTTCCATGCTGATCGGAATTGATCTCGGCACCACCAACAGTGCCGTGGCCGTATGGCGAGACGGGGCCGCCGAACTTGTCGACAACGCGCTGGGCAATCCGCTGACGCCGTCGGCGGTGTCGGTCGACGCCAGCGGGCAATCGTGGGTGGGCCAGGCCGCGCTGGACCGGATGGCCACCCAGCCGGGGCAGACCGCCACCAGCTTCAAACGCTACATCGGCACCGAACACACCACCGCGCTGGGTTCGAAGAAGGCCAAGTGGCGGGCGGAGGACTTGTCCGCCATGGTGCTGCGCGCGCTGGTGGACGACGTGGAGGCCGCGCTGGGCGAACGCCCCAGTGCCGCGGTGATCACCGTGCCTGCCTATTTCAACGACAAGCAGCGCAAGGCCACCCGCCGCGCGGGCGAACTGGCGGGGCTGGAGGTGCGTCGCCTGATCAACGAACCCACCGCCGCCGCGCTCGCCTTCGGCTTGCAGGATCGCGGCGACCGCGAGCCCTTCCTGGTGTTCGACCTGGGCGGCGGCACCTTCGACGTTTCCATCGTCGAGATGTTCGACGGCATCGTGGAAGTGCGCGCCAGCGCGGGCGACAACCGGCTGGGCGGCGACGATTTCAACACCGCGTTGATAAAGCTCGCCCGCCCCATGCTGGGCAGTGAAGCCGAACGCGCCTTGCAGCACCTGCCCGCCGACAAGCGCGAGGCGCTGCTGACGATCGCGGCGGAGAAATGCCGCCGCGCGCTGTCCGACCAGGGGCTGGCCACCTTCGCGGTCACGCTGGACGGCCAGCCGTTCAGCGCCGAGGTCAGCGCCGAGGAATTCGAGACCGCCTGCGCCCCGCTGATCGCCCGCCTGCGCGAGCCGGTAGTGCGCGCCATGCGCGATTGCGGGGTCTCGTCCGAAGACCTGTCCGACATCGTGCTGGTAGGCGGCGCCACCCGGATGCCGGTGGTGAAGAAGGCGATCACCCGCATGTTCGGGCGCTTTCCCAATGCCAATGTCCACCCCGATCACGCCGTGGCGCTGGGCGCGGCCAGCATGGCCGGGCTGCTCGATTCGGGCGTGGGGCTGGAGGAAATCCGCATCTCCGACGTCGCCCCCTTCACCATGGGGGTGAACGTGGCCGAGCGGGACCAGACCGGGCGCATCCACGATGGCCTGTTCAGCCCGATCATCCAGCGCAACACCCCGGTGCCGGTCAGCCGCGAACACAGCTATGGCACCATGCACGCCAACCAGCCCAGCGTGCAGATGGGCATCTACCAGGGCGAGGCGCGGCTGGTGCGCGACAACGTGCTGCTGGGCCAGATCGACATTCCCGTGCCCAAGGGGCCGGCGGGCATCGAGGTGCGGGTACGCTTCACCTACGATTCCAGCGGGCTGCTGGAAGTCGACGCCTTCGTTCCGGAAAGCGGCTTGCAGAAGAACCTCGTGATCGCCGACGACGACGATCGCAAGGACCAGGCCCGGTTCGAGCAGCGCCGCGCAGAACTGGCCAAGCTGAAGGTCCACCCGCGCGACGAGGCGGAGAACGTGGCGCTGATGGCGCGCGCGGAACGGATGTACGAGAGCTTCTCGGGCCAGGTGCGTGACTACATCGGGCAGATGATCCTCAACTTCCAGGCGGTGATCGACGCACAGGAACCGCGCGCCATTGCCGAAGCGCGCGAGCGGTTCGCCCAGGCGCTCGACGAACTGGAGGGCAGCAGCCCCCTATGAGTGCGCCGCGCTTTCCGTGGGACGTGCTGGGGATCGCGCCCACTGACGATCGCAAGGCCGTGCGCAGCGCCTATGCCGAGCGGCTGAAGGCCATCGACCCGGACCAGGACATCGCCGGTTACAGCCGCCTGCGCGACGCCCGCGACGAGGCGCTGTGGCTGATCCGCGAAGGGCAGGCGACCGGCGCGCACGCCGCGCCTTCCGAGAGCGATCTCAACGACTGGTTTGCCGGTGGCGGGGACGCGCCCGGCGCGGGGGAAGCGCAGCCCGATGCCGCCGCCGAGCCGGTCCCCCCACCAGACAACAAGCCGGCCGACGACAAGCCGGGACGCTTCATCGAGCTGCTGTTCCCCGGCCACGAATTCACCCCCGAACCGCTCACCCGCGAGGAATACGAGGCGGGCGCCGACCTGATGCGCGGCATCATGGCCGATGCGCAGGCCGCCACGGTCGACCGGCAGGGCGGGATCGAGGACTGGCTGGCGCACTACCTCGCCAGCTCCTGGCCGCGATCCGGCCCGCTGGTGGAAGACGCTGTCGCCGCCTTCGGCTGGGATCGCGATACCGGGCGGATCGACGAACACGCCGCCGTCGCCTTCCTCAACGCGCGGCTGAACGCGCTCGCCTTCCTCAGGCAGCTGGACCAGCCCGACCACGAATGGCACGCGGCCTACGTCGAACTGCGCAAGCCCGGCCCGCGCTCGCGGCTGCCGTGGAAGGGCGCGGATATCCGCCGCATCACCGACCTGCTGGTGTTCATCCGCGAGAACTATCCCGAGCTGGAGGAGTATCTCGATGGCCCTCGGGTGGCCTCCTACACCCAGCCCGACGAGGTGGAGAACCCGTGGAAATGGGTGGGCATCACGGTGGTGGTGCTGATCTTCGTGGCGCGGTTCATGGCCTCGATGGCCAGCGACACGCCCCCCGGTTCCACGCCCCCGCTGCCCGACTACTACGCCGCAGCGCAGCCGGTCTGGACGACCGAACAGAAGCAGGATCTGCTCGACGAACTGTTCGGCCCCGGCGTCGACTACGGCGCCCTGGCCCACGACGCGCCAGACCTTTACGCCAGCATCGGCCGGCTGGGCGCGATCGACATCACGCAGGACCAGTTTCGCGACGACGCCTACGGCATGGCGCACAACAGCCTGCGGCTGGCGATCCTGCGCGCGGCGGCCCATGCCCCGTTCGAGGAACTGGTGGCCATCCGCCAGTACGAACTGGACCTGCTGCGCTGGGTGCGCGCGCAGGGCAACAGCCAGGATTGCCGTGATATCGGGCGCTGGCTGTCCTATCCGCAGGAGATCGACCGCGACGCCGATTTCACCGCGCAGGAACGCGTGCTGGCGCGGCGACTGCTGGATGCCGGGCTGCTCGAACCCGACGAAACCCCCTCGCCCACCCAGGCATCCATTCCCGGCGAAGTCGTCCAGGCGATGATGAACGCGCTGGGAGTGGACCGCGCGCGCTTCGACGTGATCGCGGCCGGTAACGGCAGCGTCAGCGACAGCTGCAACTTCCGCATTGCCCTGCTGGAGGAAATGCTGCGCCGCCCCGGCAACATGCCGCCAGAGCTGCTGCGGCTGCGCTAGTTCACCACCGGGGCCGGACCCGGAGCCTCGGCCAGCTTCCTGCCGGTGGCGGGGTCGATCCCCTTGCGGCGCGGAAACTTCGCCAGCACCATCACCGCCAGCCCCAGAAGGTGCCCGGCGAACACCAGCGCGAACATGGTCGGCAGGCCGCCCAGCCGGTCTGCCAGGCTGAACACCCATGCCCCCACGGTAATGCCGAAGTTGCCGCAGGCCATGTAGAGCGTGAACTGCGTGGCCGCGACGCGCGGATCGCACAGCCGCATCGAGATCGGCAGCGCCGCCACGGTAATCAGCGTATCGAGGCAGTACCAGGTGTAGACGAAGCCTACGAACAGGGTGCCGTCGCTCCACCACATCTGCATCGCCAACATGCCCGCGCTCATGGCCATGAACAGCGCGAAGAAGGCGATGGTGGTGCGCTTGGCGCCATAGCGATCGCCCAGCCAGCCGCCCAGCGTCAGGCCCAGCAGGCCCGCCACCATCTGCGCCGTTCCCGCCGTGGCGGTGATCGCGCCTTCCTGCCAGCCGACATTGTTCGCCCCCATCAGCGGGGTGATCGCGCTGAACATGCCGTAGTGGAAGCCGCGCACCAGCAGCACCGGCGCCCACAGCAAGCTGGCAGGCAGCAGCAGCGACTTGAGCGTGTTGCGCAGGATCGGCAACCATGCGCCCAGGTGGATCTCGCGATTGCGCGGGTGCGCTTCGCCCGCGCTCCACGGCAATCGCCGTTCGCCCGGCCGTTTGCGCAGGACCAGCACGAACAGCGTGACCAGCACGATGAAGACGGCGCTGACGAGATAGGCGGCTGGCGGGCCGAAGCGGGCGATGGCCAGCCCGGCCATGGCCGTGGCCAGCGCCACGCCGATCGGCTGGCCACCGAACATCATGCCGCTGGCTCGCGCGCGTTCCTCCTCCTCCATGATATCCACCGCCAGCCCGTCGACCGCGACATCCTGGAAGGTGGTGGCCATGTTGACGAGGAACCCGGCCAGCCCCAGCAGCAGCACGTCTTCCACCCCCGCCTGCAACAGCGCGCAGCCCACCAGCAGCACGATCATCATGCATTGCGCACCGACGATCCACGCGCGCCTGCGGCCCATGGCAAGGAAGGTATAGCGATCCATGATGAAGCCGTTGATCAGCTTCAGCGTCCACGGCAGCGCGGTCAGCCCCAGCACCGATCCCACGTCGGCGGCGCTGGCGCCGTTGGCTGCCATCCAGGCCGGGATCACCGTCCAGAACAGCCCGATCGGCACCCCCTGCGCCACGTAGAGGATGAACAGCGTGAACAGGCGCAGCCTGCTCGATTCCGCCAGGATGAATTTGCCGTCAGGCTGCATGTTCGCGATAAGACCCCCCAGTCCCGCGATGGCTGCAACCCGCAGGCACTATGGGTGCATTCGGCCCGTTTGGCAAATCCGGCCTAGACCGGCACCGCCTCGATCACGCTGACCCCGCCGGGAACGTCGGTCACCCGGTCGAGACGCAGGCCGCTGTCAGCGAACAGCCGCTCGAAATCGGCCACCCGCCGTTCGCGACCCGTGGTGTTGTGCAGCATGATGATATCGAAGGCATAGGCGATGTCGGGCCGGTAATCGGCGGGCACGATCCGTTCGAACACTGCCAGCCGCGACCTGGGCTTCATCGCCGCGCGGATGGTCTTGAAGATGGCGATCGATTCGGCATCGCTCCAGTCGTGGATGATATGCTTCATCATGTAGAGATCGCCGCCTGCGGGCACTTCCGCGAAGAAATCCCCGCCCACGGCCTCCATGCGGTCGGCCATGCCGGCAGCGGCGATGGCCTCGTGCGCCTGCTCGGCGGCCTCGGGCCGGTCGAACACGATCCCGCGTGCCTTGGGATGATCGGCCAGCAGGCGCATCATCAGGTCGCCGTGGCTGCCACCCACGTCCACCGCCAGGTCGAAGGGTTCGAAGCGGTGCGCGGCAAAGATGCGCGGCTGTTCGGCCTCGGTGTGGAAGCCCATGGCTTCTGCGAACTGGCGCACCCAGTCGGGGTTTTCCGCCAGCCCTTCGAACAGCGGCTGGCCGCGCGCCAGGGTCCAGGCGTTGCGGCCCTCCCCGTCAGCCAGCATGGCGCCGGTATGCAAGGCCGACATGGCGCAGGCACCCGCCAGCCAGTTGACCCCGCCGATCCGCTGCAACAACCGTGACCGGTCCGTGGGCGCAAACAGCCCGCCCTCGTCCACGGCCAGCACGCCTTCGGCGGCGAGGAATTCGAGCAGGCGGCGCGTGCCGTCCTCTTGCAGACCCGCGCTGGCGGCAATGTCCTGCGCGCTGCAAGGTTCCTGCCCCAGATGGTCGAGCAGGCGCGTCTCCTGCACGGCGTGGATCGCGCCAAGCTGGGCGCCGATCCAGTGAGTCCAGTGGAAATACTGCGCTGGCTGGTCGAGCAATGCGCCGAGCGATGGGATCATGTCTTCTCTCCTCCTGAAACCTGGACCGGCAGCGCCTCGATCACGCTGTGGCCACTGGGATTGCGGCTGACCCGTTCCAGCCGGAAACCGCTGGCGGCGAACAAGGCTTCGAATTCGGCCAGCCGCCGTTCGTGGCCGGTGTCCCAGATCATCATGGCAATGTCGGTCGATTGCGCTTCGTCGGGCGCGGGAGGATCGGACACGATGTGGTCGATCACCGCCAGCCGTCCGCCGGGATTGATTGCCTTGCGCACATTGCGCAGGATGTGGACGCACTCCTCGTCGCTCCAGTCGTGGAGGATCTGCTTCGTGGTGTAGAGATCGGCGGGCGGCACGGCATCGAAGAAGCTGCCGCCTACGATCTCCACCCGGTCCGCCAGCGGCGATGCGGCAATGCCGGGACGGGCAAGCTCCACCGTATCGGGCAGGTCGAACAGCACGCCGCGGGTGCCGGGATATTCTTCCAGCACCGCCAGCAGCAGGTCTCCCATCGAGCCGCCGATGTCGGCCACGGTCCCGAACGGGGCAAAGCGGTGTTCGGCAAACAGGAACCGCTGCACCCGGCAGGTCATCCAGCCCATGAAGGCGCCGAACCGCGCCGCCACTTCGGGCTGCCCGGTGAAGAATGCGAACACCGGCTGGCCATAGTAGAGTTCGAACGCGGTCTTACCCTCGGCGCGCATGGAAGCGAGCAGTTGCGATCCGGCCCGCGCCCCGATCTCGGTACTGGCGAGGTAGGCGCTCGCATCGTGCAGCACCTGGGTGCGGGCGGTGGCGGTGTAGGTGCCGTCCGCCGATCGTTCGACGATCCCGTGCCCGGCCAGGAAGGCCAGCAATCGCTCCACCCGGTCCGCCGGCAAGTCGCAGCGCGCCGCCAGCGCACCGGCAGCGGCGGGCGCTTCCATCAGCGCCGCGATCACGCCGCCCTGGTTCAGCGTGTTGCAGGCCGTCATCGTGGCAGTGGCGCTGTTCATCAGGTGGAACAGCGTGTCCGGACTGTCGAAATAGTCGCCCAGCGCGCGCGTCACCATCGGCATTCTCCCCCAGGATGCCGCGACCCGCCGGGAAGGGTGGACGTCCCGGCACCGCCTGTCGAGCAAAAATGGCAAGCATGGGTCGAGCAAACTTATGCTTGCTTGCGGGCCGCGCGCTGACCGGCCATGGTCCGGACGAAATCAATCTCGCAGCCGGAGTCCTGCATGGCCGACGATATCTACACCCCGCCCCCCGTGTGGCAGCCCACGCTCAGCGGCGGCGCCTTTGCCGGGATCAACCGCCCCACCGCGGGCGCCCGGTTCGAGCGCGAGCTGCCGGTGGGCGAGCATCCCTTCCAGCTCTATTCGCTGGGCACCCCCAACGGGGTGAAGGTGACGATCATGTTCGAGGAGCTGCTGGCCGCAGGCCACGCGGGCGCGGAATACGATGCCTGGAAGATCGGCATCGGTGACGGCGACCAGTTCGGATCGGGCTTCACCGCATTGAACCCCAACGGCAAGATCCCCGCCCTGCTCGACCAGTCCGGCCCCCAGCCGTTCCGCGTGTTCGAAGGCGGCGCGATCCTGATCCACCTGGCCGAGAAGTTCGACTTCCTGCTGCCGAAAACCAACCCCGCGCGCGCCGAAACGCTCAGCTGGCTCAGCTGGCAGATCGGCACCGCGCCCTTCATCGGCGGCGGCTTCGGCCACTTCTACCAGTATGCACCGGAGAAATACCGCTACGCCATCGACCGCTATGCGATGGAGACGAAGCGCATCTTCTCGGTGGCGAACAACCAGCTGGCCGAAACCCGCTTCCTGGCGGGCGACGAGCTGACCATCGCGGACATTGCCGCCTATCCCTGGCTGGGCAACCTGCTGCACGGCGCCTACAGCGGATCGGACAAGTTCCTCTCGCTGCACGAGAACGAGCATGTCGAACGCTGGGTGAAGGAAATCGACGCCCGCCCGGCGGTGATCCGCGGGCGGCTGGTGAATACCCAGGCCCTGCCCGAACGCCACAGCGCCGCCGATTTCGACACGGTGGAGGACCGCAGCCTGTTCGATCCGGTCAGGAAGCGGGCGGATGTTTGATTTACGCAAACCACATCCGTTCGTCCTGAGCCGGTGTGGCTGCACCACAGCTTCGCTTCCAAAGGACGCACGCTGACGTTTGTGCGTGTCCTTCGACAAGCTCAGGACGAACGGAGCTTAGGTTAGGACTCGCGACTTGCGCCTGATTGATCCCCCGCTATATGGGCGCCTTCCTGCTGGGGTGTAGCCAAGTGGTAAGGCAGCGGTTTTTGGTACCGCCAT
>JAGREI010000216.1 GCA_020446625.1 Erythrobacter sp. | reverse complement strand
CCAGCGCGCCCCAGAAGGTGACGCGCGTGGTGGCACGCAGCACGTTGGCTCCGCCCGCCCGCGCGCCCACCGCGCCCAGCAGGGCTAGGAACAGCAGCGAGGCGAGCGAGACGCCCACCACCAGCCAGGCGGGCGGCAGCAGCAGCACCATGGCCAGGGGCATGGCCGCGCCCACCGAGAAGGTGGCCGCTGAAGCCATGGCCGCTTGGATCGGGCGTGCGGCGGTGACTTCGGAAATCCCCAGCTCGTCGCGCGCGTGGGCGGTCAGCGCGTCTTTCGCCATCAGCTGGTCCGCCACCGTACCCGCGGTTTCGGGATCGACCCCGCGCTCGACGTAGATCTGCCGCAGCTCCTCGCGCTCCATGTCGGGCTGGCTTGCCAGTTCGGCGGCCTCGCGGGCGAGATCGGCCTTCTCGGTATCCGACTGCGAACTGACCGAGACATATTCGCCCGCCGCCATCGACATGGCGCCCGCCACCAGTCCGGCAACGCCCGCCACCAGCACTTCGGACCGTCCGGCAGCGGCTGCGGCCACGCCCACGATCAGGCTGGCGGTGGAAACGATCCCGTCGTTCGCGCCCAGGATCGCCGCGCGCAGCCAGCCGATGCGCGAGACCATGTGGTTTTCAGGGTGCTGGTAGGCGCGGGGCATGTGGGATCTCCGGTTGCGACATGACGATGCGATGCGCGGCGGGGCAATTCAAGCAGCAGTTGGGCGGCTGGCCACAGGTGATCGCTAACTGCTTACAGGCTTTGTCTTTTGCCGGGGGCTGCGACATAATCGCCATGTCGGTCAACAGTGCCGGAGGGGGTCATGCGCAATCTGTCTCGGCTTGTCGTGTCGGTTGCACCGGCGGTGCTGCTCTGGGCGAACCCGGCGCAGGCGGACGAGGAACTGCACTTCGGCGCGGCGCCTGACTGGGTGGTTCCTTATACTGTGCCGCAGGGCGAAGAGATCGACGCCGATCTGCCGATCCGCGCGCTGGAAACCGATTTCCAGACCCGGCTGGAGGCGGGCCGGACCAGCCACTACATCTCCGTGGCTATCCAGTTCCTTGCCCCGCAAGGCTTGCAAGCGGGCAACCTGGCGATCGTCTGGCGGCCCGAGTTCGACACCGTCACCGTCCACGGCGTGACGATCGAGCGCGAGGGCGAGGCGATCGACGTGCTGGCCGACGGGCAGGAATTCGCCATCCTGCGGCGCGAGGAAAACCTCGACGTGGCCATGCTGACCGGCGCGCTGACCGCCAACCTGTTCCCCGCCGGGCTCCAGGTGGGCGACGTGCTGCGCTTTGCCTATACCATCGAACTGGCCAATCCGGTGATGGGCGAATTCAGCGAGGCCACGCTCGGCCCGCTCAACGGCATCGTCGACAGCACCCATGTGCGGCTCAGCTGGCCGCGCAGCATGAACCTGCGGCTGGCGGCGACGGCGGACCTGCCGCCGCTGGAGCAGGGCCGCGATGGCGATTTCCGCCATGCCACGCTGACCATGCCCGCCGTGCCGCCGGTGGTGCTGCCCGACGGCGCGCCCGGCCGCTATGCGCTGGTGCGGATGCTGGAGGCATCCAGCTTTGCCGACTGGGCGCAGCTGTCGGCGCATTTCGCCCCGCTCTATGCCCAGGCCGAAGCGATCCCCGCCAGCGGCCCCTTGCGCGATCGGCTGGAAGCGATCCGCAGCGCCACCGAAGACCCGCGCGAACGCACCGAACGGGCGCTGGCGCTGGTGCAGGACCAGGTGCGCTATGTCGCCCTGGCCATGGGCGCGGCGGGCCTGGTGCCTGCCGATACCACCACCACCTGGGCTCGCCGGTTCGGAGATTGCAAGGCCAAGTCGGCGCTGCTGATCGGCTTGCTGCACGAACTGGGCATCGCGGCCGAGCCGGTGCTGGTGAGCACGCAGCTGGGCGATGCCCTGCCGCAGCGGCTGCCGATGGTGGGCGCCTTCGATCACGTGATCGTGCGCGCGCATATCGACGGGCAGGACTATTTCCTCGACGGCACCCGCAGCGACGATCGCTCGCTGGCGCGGATCACCGTGCCGGCCTTCAGCTGGGGCCTGCCGGTGCAGGCCGAGGGCGCCACGCTGGTGCCGCTGGTTCCCGCGCCGCTGGACCAGCCCACCGACGTTACCATGCTGGCCATCGACCTGTCGCAAGGCATCCGCGCCCCCGCGCCCACCACGGCGGAAGTGATCTATCGTGGCGAGGTGGCGATCGCGGTCAACCTCCAGATGGCGCAGCTCTACGGGCAGGCGCGCAACCAGGCGATCGAAAGCTACTGGAGCGACCGCTACCGCTTCTTCACGCCCACCGAGGTGGGGATGCGCTTCGACGAAGCGACCGGCGAACTGCACTTCACCGCCAGCGGCACCTCGCAGATCGACTGGAGCTACAACTCGTTCGAGCCGGTCGGGATGCGCGTCGGCTACGATCCCGATTTCGACCGCCCGGCGGGCGCCGATCCCGATGCGCCCTTTGCCACCGGGCATCCGTTCTATGATCGCACCAGCTACCAGGTCACGCTGCCGCCCGGCTTCAGTGCCGATCTGGTGGACGGCAGCAATGTCGACCGCGCGGTGGCCGGGGTGGAATACCGTCGCGAGCTGGCGCTGGCCGACAACCGCTTCACCGCCATGCGCAGCGCCCGGTCGCTGGTGCCGGAAATCACCGCCGCCCAGGCCCACGCGGCAGAGGATGACCTGCGTGTGCTGCGCGACGGGCGCGTGTTCCTGCGCATCCCCGCCAACTATCGCCTCAGCCAGGCCGAGGTCAGCAGCATGGCGCGCGCCGAAGGCACCGACGCATCCGACCTCCTCAACCAGGGCATTGCCCTGATGGACGCGGGCGAATGGAGCGCGGCGCGCAGCGTGTTCGACCGGGTGGTGGCGATCGACCCGCGCAATGCCTGGGCGCACGCTGATCGCGCGGTAACGCTGGCGCGGCTGGGCGAAGTAGACGCGGCGCAAGCGGACATTGTCCGCACGCGCGAACTCGATCCGGGCAACTACGTGGTCAGCCATGCCGAAGGGGTGCTGGCTACCCTGCGGATGGACTGGCCCGCTGCCGTGCGCGCCTTTTCCGATGCGATCGCGGCGCACGATCGCAACTATTGGGCGGTTGGTGAACGCGCGCGGGCCAATGCCAGTGCGGGCGATCTCGACGCGGCGCTGGACGATGCCGAAGTGCTGATCGGCTGGCAGCCGGACAATTCGCGCGGCTACCTGATCAAGGGCTTCATCCTGGCGCAGGCCGGGCGAGGCGAGCAGTTGCAGGAACACGTAGCGCGGATGCGGGCGCGTTTTCCCGACGATCCCGGCATCGTTCCCGCCGCCAGCGCCATGCTGGACCAGGCGGGCCTGGCCGAAAGCGCCCGCGAACTGATCGAGGACTCGATCGCCGCCGGACCGCATCCGATGGCGCTGGTGACGCGCGCGCAGCAGCGCGGCCGGGGCGAGAACGCGCTGAAGCTGGCCGATCTCGACGAGGCGCTGGCGATCGACCCCGATTTCATCCCCGCGCTGGCCATGCGCGGGCGGGTCTACTGGGAAGACTACGAGCTGGAACGCGCGCTGGCCGATGCCGACCGGGTGATCGAGCTGCAACCGACCAACCCGATCGGCTATGACCTGCGCATCATCGTGCTGCTCGACATGGAGCGCAACCGCGACGCCATCGCCACGGTGGACCGGATGGTGGAACGCTTCCCCGGCAATCCGATCATGCTGCGAGTGGCGGCAAGCCACTATCGCGAGCTGCGGCAGTTCACCAAGTACGAACAGACCATCGCGCGGGCGCGCGAGCTGGCGCCGGACATGGACGATTCGCTGGAGATCGTCACCATCACCCAGTGATGGGCCAGCAAAAACGCCCCGGAACCTGGGTTCCGGGGCGCCATGCATTTCGCCGGGGTGGCGAACTCAGAAGATGCGGCAGGCCGTCTGGGCGGGAGCGGCGAGGTACTTCTCGATCTCGTCGTCCAGCTTCAGCAGGGTGATCGAGCAGCCGGCCATCTCGATGGCGGTGCAGTATTCGCCCACGTAGTTGCGCGCCACGGTCAGCCCGCGCGCTTCACACAGGGCAGCGGCCTTGTTGTAGAGCACGTAAAGCTCTGCCGGGGGGGTGCCGCCCAGGCCGTTGACCATCAGCGCCACGCGGTCGCCGCTGGTGAAGGGCAGGTCGTCAGCCACGGCGGCGAACAGCATTTCGGTGATCTCGTCGGCCGGCTTGATCTTGGCGCGTTCGCGGCCCGGTTCGCCGTGGATGCCCACGCCCACTTCCATCTCGTCGTCCCCGATCTCGAAGATCGGCGTGCCCTTGGCAGGCGGGATGCAGCTGGTGAGCGCCAGGCCCATGGTGCGCACATTGGCGTTCACCTTCTCGGCCACGGCCTTCACCTGGGCGAGCGACTGGCCTTCCTCGGCCGCCGCGCCGCAGCACTTCATCACGAAGAAGTTGCCCGCCACGCCGCGCCGCCCCACGGTGTAGAGCGAATCCTGCACCGCCACGTCGTCGTTGATGATGAACTGGTCGACCACGATGTCTTCCGCCTGGGCGATCTCCACCGCGGTATCCCAGGCCATGCGATCGCCCTGGTAGTTGTTCACCAGCACCAGCACGCCCGCCGGAGTGGCCAGCGCCTTGATCGTCTCGTAGCAGGCATCCACCGGCGGCGCGGCGAAGACCGGACCCTGGCAGGCGCCGTCGAGCATACCGGGGCCGACCGCCATGACGTGCGCGGGTTCATGGCCAGAGCCCGAACCCTGCACCACCGAAACCTTGTCGGCGCGCGGCCCGTCCTTGCGCTTGATCATCTGGAATTCCAGGTTGCCTTCCAGCAGATCGGGGTTGGCGGCGAGCACGCCGGCCATGAATTCAGGCACGAAATTGGCGGGATCGTTGACGAACTTCTTCATGGGTCTTTCCTCTCCGTAACAGGTTGAATTCTTTAAATCAGGCGCCGGAATCAGGCCACGGCCTTGGCCACTTCGGGGGCGACTGCCGCGCGCTCCACGCCGAAGGCCTTGCACCAGTCGGTCAGGATGGTGGCAATGGCCACGATGCCGGGATCGGGCGTATCGGCGCTGCGCGCACCCACCTGGCTGGCGCGGCCGCGATGGGCCACCAGGCTGCGAGTGGAATCCACCGCGCCATCGGCAATGTCGGCGCAGGATTTCAGCAGCGCACCCATGTCGGTTTCGCCCGCCGCCGCCGCCGCATCCAGCCGTTCGCGCACCGGGATCAGCGCGTCGAGCAGGGTCTTGTCGCCCAGCTGCGCCCCGCCGCGCGCCATGATGCCATCCACCGCATTGCCGACCATGCCTGCCAGCTCTGCAAGGCTGACCTCGGTCTTGCCCTTGGAAACCAGCGCGGCCTTCATGAAGCCGGTGCCCCAGATCGGCCCCGACGATCCGCCCACGTGCTTGGACACGATCATCGACAGCTTCAGCAGCATGGCGCCCACGTCGGGCTTGTCGATTTCCGGCAGGTCCTTCTTGATCACCTTGAACCCGGTGGCGAGCGAAATGCCGAAGTCGCCATCGCCAGCCAGCCCGTCGAGATCGGAAAAATACAGTTCGTTGCGCACCACGGTATCGGCCGTGGTGTCGATCGCCTTTTCGATATTGGCTTGCGAAATTGCCATGTTGTGAGTCTCTCCCTGGTGTTTTTCTAGCCCGCGCTGGCGAGCGTGGCGAGGTCTGCCAGCGTCACGCAAGCACCGGGCGGATCGCCCAGTTCCGGCACGACGCGCGCGGCCTCGGCAAAGTCTTCGTCCACCGTATATGTGCTGGTGGTGATCAGCACCGGATAGCCCGCCCCGTGCGCGGCGAGCAAGCCGTTGCGGCTGTCCTCCACCACCACGCAGTCAGCCGGATCGAATCCGTGCGAGCGGGTGGCGAGCTGGTAGATTTCGGGGTCGGGCTTCTTCTTCGAAACCACGTCCCCTGCATGGACGAAGGCGAAGGCCGCCTTGCGCTCCGGCCCGAACAGGTCGAGCACGGCGTCGATGAACTTGGGGTTGGAGGTGGTGCAGACGCCCAGCGTCACCCCAGCCGCCATGGCCTCGTCGATGATGCGCAGCACGCCGGGGCGCACCGGCAGTTCGGCCACGATATCGCTGGTGATCGCGGTCTTTTCCTTGTGCAGGGCGGCGATCAGTTCATCTTTTCCGCCGTATTCGGCCAGCTTGTCTTCCGGCCAGCCGAATTCGTCGAAGTAGACGCGCATCCGTTCCTTGCCGCCCGCCGTCAGCAACAGGCGGGCGTAGAGATCCACGCTCCATTCGGCCTGGATGCCGAACTTGGCGAAGGCGCGGTTGAAGCCCACGCGGTGCGCGTCGCGCTCGGTATCCACCAGCACGCCGTCGCAATCGAAGATCAGCGCCTTGATCATCAGGCAGGAACAGACTGGCTGGCGAGGAAGGCCGAACCCTGGCCGCTGCCGCCGAACTTTGCGATGAAGCCGCCGAACATGGCCTTGCACGCCTGGTACTGCGCATCGCCCACCCGCAGCGGCTCGAAGTCCTTGGGGTTGGCCAGGTGATAGTCGACGAAGCTCTGCACCCACACATGCTTGAGGTTGGTGGAGATGTTGATCTTGGCCGCGCCGCGCGCGATCGCGCTGGCGAAGGTTTCGTCCGACAGGCCGGTGCCGCCGTGCAGCGCCATCGGCGTGCGGGTGCGGCTGTTGATCGCCGCGATGCGATCGAAGTCCACCTTGGGCTCGCCGTGGTAGAACCCGTGCGCGGTGCCCACGGCGCAGGCGAAGGCGCTGAGGTCCAGCGCGTCGCAGAAGCGGCCAGCGTCCTCGGGATCGGTCAGCACCGAATCCGCCTCGTCCACCACCATGTCGTCTTCCACGCCCATGATCTGGCCCAGCTCGGCTTCCATGCCCACGCCATAGCGTTCGGCAATCTCGCGCACCTTCAGCGACTGGGCGAGGTTTTGCTCGAAGGGCAGCTCGCTGGCGTCGATCATGATGCTGGTCCAGCCCGCCTTGGCGCATTCCTCGATCATGGCGAGGTCGTGGCAATGGTCGAGGTGCAGCACCACCGGCACCGGCGAATCCTCGGCAATCGTCCGCACCCAGGAGACGATCTCCTTGTGGCTGAAATACTTGATGGTCTTCGACGAGGTCTGGCAGATCACCGGCGCATCCAGCGCCTCTGCCGCCTTCACCATGCCCTTGGTGGTGTTGTAATCGACCAGGTTGAAGGCGGCGACGGCGTAATGATTGTCCATCGCGTGCCGCAGCAGCGGCTTCATGTTGACCAGTGGCATGTCGTGCTCCCTACGATAGCCAGCGTTGCATCAGTCCGGTTCCAGCACCTTTGCGGTGCCGAGGCGCCCAAAGTGACTGTGTCCGGCAGTTCCGAATCGAGTCCATAGCGACAGTGTCGGCGGCAAACCACCCGTCACCTTGCTGTTTTGACACCGCGAGATTGAAAAAGTCCGGAATTGGCACGGGGCGCGAGGCGCGCAGCAAAACGGCGGGGCGCGCCATGCGCACCCCGCCGCCTTGGTGCCGGTCGCC
>JAGREI010000215.1 GCA_020446625.1 Erythrobacter sp. | reverse complement strand
CCACCGGCAAGGCCGAGAACAAGTTCGGCATTCCGCTGATCCGCGCGCGCGAGGTGTTCGGGGAACTGGCCGCGCTCGACGGGTTGAACCTGCGCGGGGCGGCGGTGCACATCGGCAGCCAGCTGCTCGACCTCGAACCGCTGGAGACGGCTTTCGCCAAGCTGGGCCAGCTGGTGGCGGACCTGCGCGCCGATGGCCACACGATCACCCACGTCGACTTGGGCGGCGGGCTGGGCGTGCCGTACAAGAAGGGCGACAATCCGCCGAGCCCGGCCGAATACGGTGCCATGGTGGCGCGCGCGACGGCGGGCTGGAACGTCCACCTGGCCTTTGAGCCGGGGCGGGTGATCGCGGGCAACGCCGGGGTGCTGGTGACGCGCGTGGTGCGGGTGAAGCGCGGCGGCAACGGCCCGCCCTTCGTGATCGTCGACGCCGCGATGAACGACCTTGCCCGCCCGGCGATGTACGGCGCCTGGCACGATTTCGACGCGGTCAGGCCCACCGGCGAGAAGATGACCGCCAACATCGTCGGCCCGATCTGCGAAACCGGCGACACCTTCGCCATGGGCCGCGAGTGCGATGCGCTGCAATCGGGCGACCTGGCCGTGTTCCGCACCGCCGGGGCCTATGGCGCGACCATGGCCAGCAGCTACAACTCGCGCGGCTTCGTGGCCGAGACCATGGTCGACGGCGAACGCTATGCCGTGGTGGCCGACCGCATCCCTGCCGACGTGATCATGGATGCCGAGCGGGTGCCGGACTTCCTGCTGGACGATTGATGCGCCAGCTGCCGCTCTTCCACTCCATTGCCGGGCAGCCGGTGCTGGTGCTGGGGGAAGGGGCCATGGCCGAACCCAAGCGGCGGCTGGTGGAGCGCGCCGGCGGGCGCGTGGTCAGCGACCTGCAACAAGGCGTGGACGAAGGCGCGCGGCTGGCCTTCGTGGCGCACGACGACATGGCCATGTGCGAAGCGGACGCGCTGCGGCTGCGCGGCGCGGGGCTGCTGGTGAACGTGGTCGACCGGCCCGAGCTGTGCGATTTCACCACCCCCAGCGTGCTCGATCGCGACCCGGTGCTGATTGCCGTGGGGACGGGCGGGGCCTCTGCCGGGCTGGCCAAGCAGCTGCGGCTGCGGCTGGAACAGGTACTGCCGCAGAGCCTGGGGCTGCTGGCGCAGCGGCTCGACCTGATGAAGTCCGGCCTGCGCGAACGCTTTCCGGATAGCGCCGATCGGCGCAGGGTGATCGACGCCGCGCTGGGCGAAGGCGGCGCTTTCGACGTGCTCGACCCTGCTGCTGCGGAGCGGGTGAAGCTTGATGGCTTCGATGCCGAGGCGGTCGAGGCGGCGGGCGTGCACGAGATCGTGCTGACCTCCGACGATCCCGAAGACCTGACCTTGCGGCAGGCCCGCCTGCTGGGCACTGCCGATGCGGTGCTGGCCGATCCCGCTGTTCCCGCCACAATCCTCAACCGCGCGCGCGCCGACGCCCGGCGGCTGCAATGGCCGCAGCAGGCGGAACTTCCGCCCGGCCTGGTGGTTATCCTGCGGCGCGTCTGAGCCGCGCGGGGTTACAATCTCTTAACTTAAGCAAGCCCGCCGTACCCGGCAGGTTTCCCGCCACGGGCGGCACGGTGTCGCCCGACGACGGGAGACTCCCAATGAAACTGCCCATGATCGACCTTTCGAGCCTGCCGGATCTCGATACCCTGACCGGGTTCTTCGGCACCCTGCGCATTCCGGGCCACGACGATACCATCATCGTGATCGCCTCGGTCGTTTACGAAAGCGCGCCGCCGCCGCCGCCCGGCCTGTTCTGAGTACGCGGGGCGATGCAGGTTCACCCCGACATCGCGGCGTTGCGGAGCGCCCGCGCTCCGCAACGCCAGGCCCAGGCCGCCGTGCTCGCCGCGCGCGATGCCTGGCTGGCCGAGCCGGGTATGCGCGCCATGCTGGGCGAGCTGGCAGCCTATGGCGCGGGCGCGCCGCTGGAGGCTTGCCCCATGCTCGACGCCATATTCACCGGGCAAGGCGAGGCAGAGCGGCTGGCCAGCCTGCTGAGCCAGCACCTGTGCGCCGCGCTTGGCGAAAATCCGCTTGGCCATCCCCCCTTCCGCTTCGGCTTCGACGGCAAGGCCAGTTCGATCCAGCTGGCCCGTGCGGGCCGCGCCCAATTGATGCTGCAAGCGCGCGAGCCGGGGCCCAGCGAAGCCGGCAGCCACGCCTTTACCGATGCCAGCCGGTTCGACGCGGTGCTGGCGGGATCGGCGCAGGCGCGCGTGATCCGGCTGGTGGAACCCGGCGTTGCCGGAGCCCGCTTCAGCGAAGAGCGGCTGTCGCTGCAACCCGGCCACCGGCTGGCCTTCGACCTGTCGAGCGAGACGCTGCTGGTCGACACGGTCGACCGTCGCCTGGTGGTGCTGCGCCTGCTGCGCGCCGCCGCTGATCCCCGGCCGGGGCGTGAATACTGCGCTGCCAGCGGCAAGTTGCTGCACCAGAGCGCGGGCGCCATCGCCACCAGCAGGCAGGAGGCAACGGTCGCCCTGCTCGGGCGCATGGGCCGCACCGACGCCGCGCCCGCCATGGCCATGCTGGCCACCGGCGAGGGCGACATGTCGCTGCGCTGGCAGGCCCTGCGCGAGGCGCTGGCGCTGGATAGCGCCACCGGCTTTGCCGCGCTCTGCACCATCGCCCGGCGCGGGGATGACGCGCTGGCCGGACAGGCGGGGGCGCTGCGCGCACAACTGCTCGAAACCTATCCCGAACTTGCCCAGCTGGAGGACAAGCAATGCCCCGCGTGATCGAACTTGCCGACCAGGCCCGCTGCGAACTGGGCGATTGCCTGGCGGCGCTGGAGGCCGAAGGCTTCAACGCCTTCGAGGAGGAAAGCCTGCTGCACGCTGCCGCTTGGCTGCGCAAGCTGGGCAACAACCGCGAATTTCTGGGAAACATGCTGCTGGACGAATTGAAGCAGGGCGCCGCCGCCGCCGAGGAGGCGAGCAGCTATGGCCCGCAGGTGGTGATGCTGTCGGGCGCGGGGCGCGAGTTCTTCATGCGCGCCAATTTCTGGCCCAGCGTGGACGAACACATGTTCCGCGCCAGCGGCAAGAGCGCCTTCAGCTACGAACTGCCGCACGATCACAACTTCGACTTCCTGACCCTGGGCTATTTCGGCCCCGGCTATGCCAGCGACTATTACGAATACGACTATGGCGCGGTGGCGGGCGCGGTGGGGGAGCAGGCGGGGCTGCGTTTCGTGGAGCGCGCCACGCTCGATCCGGGCAAGCTGATGCACTACCGCGCGCATGTGGACGTGCATTCGCAGCTGCCGCCAGAGGCGCTGTCGGTATCGATCAACGTGATGCACGCGGGCGGGGCGCAGGGCCTGCTCGACCAGTACCTGTTCGATGTCGACAAGGATCAGATCACCGGGGTGGCCAGCCCCGGCGGCAGCGAAGTGTTCCTCCGCGTGGCGGTGGGGCTGGGGGGCGAGGAGGCGCGCGACCTTGCGCACAGCTTCGCCGGGTCGCACCCCAGCGACCGCCTGCGGCTGGTGGCGCTGGAGGCGCAGGCGGGCGTGCTCGATGTGGAGGGGCGCGACGAGCTGTGGCGGCAGGCGGAGCAATCGGGCAGCCGCCTGGTGGCGCTGGAAGCCACGCGGCGGCGGCGGGAACTGGCCCTGGCCTAGAGCACGCCCCCCGCCAGCCGGTCGATCGCGCCTTGCAGGATCACCGCAGCGGCGTGGCTGTCGATGCGCTGGGCGCGCTTGGCGCGGCTGAAATCCTGCGCGATCATGTCGCGTTCGGCGCTGGCGGTGGACCAGCGTT
>JAGREI010000214.1 GCA_020446625.1 Erythrobacter sp. | reverse complement strand
GTGATCGGCATGGAAGGCGACGTGATCGTGACGCAGGAGCTGTTCGCCTTCGAATATCTCGACGAAGGCGAGGACGGGAAGATCCTGGGCGAATTCCGTTCCAGCGGCCTGCGTCCCTACACGCTTGAAAAGGCGCGCCAGTTCGGCTTCGACCAGGCTTACCTGGAGGCTTGCCTCTAACGGTTTGCGCTGGCACCAGATACTCGCTTGCAAGGGAGTATCAGAGCTTGGCGTTGTTCGATCCTGTAACCCTGTCCACCATCACCGGTGCAGTCGCCATGGTGGCGCTGCCCGCCACCCTGATTGCGGGCATTGCCGAATCCAGGGCGGCCTATCCGCGGTTCTATGTCAGCCTTGGCTATGTCTGGCTGATTTCCATGGCGCTGTTTGCAGCCAGCATGGGGGCCAATCCGGAAGTTATGGAAAATCCGCCCAACTGGCCGATCGTCGTTACCGGGCTGGCGCTTGCCCTGCTGTTCTGCGCGCTCGCCCTGCGCAGCTATCGCAAGTTCAGGGCGCTGACGGCCGCAGGCGCGGCTAACCCCTGATCCAGCCTATCGCCGCTATCGCCAGCAGGACGATGGCAACGAAGCCCGACAGCGCGCCGATGTCGCGCCATGGCATCAGGCCCACCTTGTCGATATCGCTGCGCCGTAGCCGCCGGTAGTCACCCACGGCGGCGCCCACCGACAGCAGCAGGAAGCCCGCGCCCCACAGGCCGAACTGCGTGGCATTGCTGGCGAAGGTGATGAAATCGGGCCAGTGCATCGTGGCCGCGCATATGGGTGGCGTTTTGCGCTGCGGCAATCCTCCTTGATTGCCCGTGGCGAAGCCCTATGGCCCGACAATGGCCGCGTACCAGGAACATTCCCACCACGATCGCCCGTTCCTGGCCCTGCTGATGCGGCTGGCGGGGATCGGCGGCCTTGCCACCATGTCCGCGCTGATCAAGCTCGCATCGGAAAGCGGCGTCCACCTGGTGGAAATCCTGTTCTGGCGACAGATGGTGACCTTGCCGATCCTGCTGGGCTGGGCGCTGTGGGCGGGCGGCCTGCACAAGCTGGCCACCCAGCGCCCCAAATCGCACGGCGTGCGCGCCGTCTACGGCATCATCGGCATGATCCTGAACTTCGGCGCGGTGGTGCTGCTGCCGCTGGCCGAAGCCACCACCTTCAGCTTCACCACCCCGCTGTTCGCCGTGCTGCTGTCGATCGTGTTCCTGAAGGAGAAGGTCGGGCCGTGGCGCTGGTCGGCGGTGGCGGCGGGCTTCCTCGGCATCATCATCATCGCCCAGCCCAGCGGCGACCATTTCCCGCTGTATGGCGCGGCGGTGGCGCTGGGCGGCGCCTTCATGGTGGCGCTGATCTCGATCCAGATCCGCGATCTCAGCCGCACCGACGCACCGCAGGTGATCGTGTTCTACTTCGCGCTGGTATCGGTGGTGGTCCTGCTGGGGCCGATGCTGTGGCTGCACGAGGCGCTGACGCTGCATCAATGGCTGCTGCTGCTGGGCGTGGGCCTGTGCGGCACCTTCGGCCAGCTGGGCATCACCGCCGCGCTGCGCATGGGCAAGGTCTCCAGCGTGATCGTGATGGACT
>JAGREI010000213.1 GCA_020446625.1 Erythrobacter sp. | reverse complement strand
AACAGCAGGCGGCCGTTGAACTGCCCGCCCACGCAGCGCAGCGCGGCAGCGGCCAGCACGCCTTCGGGCGCGCCGCCCGAACCCATGTACATGTCGACCGTGGTGTCGGGATCGGTGGTGGCGATCACCCCCGCCACGTCGCCGTCGCCGATCAGCACCACGCCGCAGCCGATCCCGCGCAGTTCCGCGATAAGCTCGGCGTGGCGCGGGCGATCGAGCACGCAGACGATGATGTCGGCGGGCTGCACGCCCTTGGCTGCGGCAACCGCGGCCACGTTCTCGGTCGGCGTCCTGGCCAGGTCGATCACGCCTTCGGGATAGCCGGGGCCGACCGCGATCTTGTCCATGTAGACGTCGGGCGCGTTGAGCAGGCAGCCTTCCTCCGCCGCCGCCAGCACGGCCAGCGCATTGGGTCCGGCCTTGGCGGTGATGGTGGTGCCTTCCAGCGGATCGAGCGCGATGTCGATCTTCGGCCCCGCGCCGGGCGCGCCGCCCACCTTCTCGCCAATGTAGAGCATCGGCGCCTCGTCTCGCTCGCCTTCACCGATCACCACGGTGCCGTCGATGTCGAGCGTGTCGAACGCCTTGCGCATGGCTTCCACCGCGGCGGCGTCAGCCGCCTTCTCGTCTCCGCGCCCGATCAGCTTGGATGCGGCGACGGCGGCGGCCTCGGTCACGCGGACCATCTCCATCACGAGCACGCGATCGAGCACGTTTCCGGCGTTTTTGACAGAGTTCATTGGCAATTCATGCTCCCGGCTGGAATTGGCCCCGTGGGTCTGGTGCGCGATTAGGTTGGAGTACCGGCATTGTCGAGATCGCCCGCACTGTTTTTTGCCCTTGCCCTATGCGGCGCCCTGCCAGGCGCGCTGTGCAGCCATGCCGCCAGCGCCCAGCAAGCCTATGGCCCCGCCGCCCCCGCCAGCGAGGAAGAGGACGACGGCCCCGTGCCGCTGGTCGAAGCCCAGCCCTGCGACGAGGATATCCGCGAGGACGGCGCCATCGTGGTCTGCCGCGAACTGCCCGATTCCCAACGCTACATGTCGCCGCTGCCCAAGCCGGTGGAATCCGATCGCCCGGTGATTCCCGGCCTGACCGATCCGCCGTGCTGGGTGGAAAACCCCAGCGGCGGCATCTGCATCCGCTTCGGATCGGTGCCCGAATACCCGATCCTGGTCGACCTGACCCAGTATCCCGAGCCGCTGAGCGAGGAGGATGCATCGCATGTCAGCGTGGCGCCAGAGGATGAGCAGCCGCATTACCCGCCGGTGACAGGCAGGCGCGTGGCGATAGACCTGTCGGAGGATTGATGAACTTCGCGCGCCTGGTCACGCCTCCGGCGATCGGGCGCCCTGCCTTCCTGCTGCTGGCGGGACTGCCGACACTCGCCGTGGCGCAGGAAGTCTACGGACCCACGCTGGAGGATCGGCGCTACGAACAGCCGCCGGTGCCGCTGGTGGAAGCCCAGCCCTGCGCCGACCAGGCGCGCGAGGACGGCGCGATCGTGGTCTGCCGCGAGCGGGAAGACCCCGCGCGCTACATGTCGGTGCTGCCTGCTCCGGTGGAGGTTCGCAGCAACCAGATCGACGGGCTGCGCGAGCCGCCGTGCTGGGTCACCGGCAGGCAGCCGTGCCACCGCATGGGCTTTGCTCCGCCGCCTGCGCTGATGATCGACCTCGATGCCATTCCCGAAGCCTTGCCGCAGGAACAGGCGGACCTGGTCTACCGCGCGGAAGAAGCCGCGCCTGCGGAAGCGGAAGCCGCTCCGGCGAGCGATTAGCCCAGCAGGCGCATCACCAGCGGCACTTCCACCAGGCTGGGCGAACCTTCGAGCAGCTTGAGCGCGTCAGCGACGGCGCTTTCGGGGCCATCGTGGGTGACCATGGCCACCAGCACCGGATCGCCGTCATCGTCGGGCTGGCCGTGCTGCATCAGGCTTTCGATCGAGACCCCGGCATCGCGCATGGCGGCGGTGATTTCGGCCAGCACGCCGGGGCGGTCGGCCACCACGAAGCGCAGATAGGCGCGGCTGCGGCGATGGCCGGAATCGGCGGGCGCGCTGGCTTCGAGCGCGGCGACCGGCAGCGAGAACGGCGGCATGACGTTGCCGCGGGCAATGTCGATCAGGTCTGCCACCACGGCGCTGGCGGTGGGGCCGTCACCCGCGCCGCGGCCTTCGAACAGCAGGCGGCCGACGAAGTTGCCTTCGGCCACCACGGCATTGGTCGGCCCCTTCACCGCCGCCAGCGGGTGGCTGGCGGGGACCAGGCACGGGGCCACGCGCTGGAACAGCTGGCGCTTGCCGCCTTCCGACTGGCAGTCCGCCATGCCGACAAGGCGAATGACATAGCCCAGCGCCTTGGCCTGGGCGATGTCGGCAGCGCGGATGCGGGTGATGCCCGACACGTCGACATGAGCGAAATCCACCTGGGTGCCGAAGGCCAGGCTGGCGAGGATGGCCAGCTTGTGCGCCGCGTCCACGCCTTCGACGTCGAAGGTGGGATCGGCCTCGGCATAGCCCAGCGCCTGCGCGTCGGACAGCACTTCGGAAAAGTCGCGGCCGGTGCCTTCCATCTCGGTGAGGATATAGTTGCAGGTGCCGTTGAGGATGCCGTGGACCCGCTCGATGCGGTTGGCCGCCGCGCCTTCGCCCAGCCCCTTGATCACCGGGATGCCGCCCGCCACCGCCGCTTCATAGCGCAAGGGGGCATTGTTGCCCTCGGCCAGCCGCGCCAGTTCCAGCCCGTGCAGGGCCACCATCGCCTTGTTGGCGGTGACCACGCCCTTGCCGCCGCCCAGCGCCTTGCGCGCCAGGGTCAGCGCGGGGCCGTCCGATCCGCCCACCAGTTCCACCACCACGTCCACATCGTCGCGGGCGGCGAACATGGTCATGTCGTCTTCCCAGCCGTATTGCGACAGGTCGACGCCGCGATCCTTGCCGCGAT
>JAGREI010000014.1:4870-5383 GCA_020446625.1 Erythrobacter sp. | reverse complement strand
GACCCCGAAACCGGGCTGCCGGTGGAGCGCAAGTCCGGCCGGTTCGGTCCTTATGTGCAGGTGGGCGAAGGCAAGGAAGCCAGGCGCGCCTCCATCCCCAAGGATATCGAGGATTTCGACCTCGAATGGGCGCTGAAGCTGCTGGGCCTGCCGCGCATTATCGGTCCGCACCCGGAAACCGGCCATCCGATCGAGGCCGCCATCGGCCGCTATGGCCCTTACCTGCGGCACGACGGCAAGTACGCCAAGCTGTCCGGCACCCGCGATGTGTTCGACGTGGGCATGAACCGCGCGGTCGACCTGCTGGCCCAGGCTGCCAACCGTGGCGGCGCGGCGCGCGGCAGCCGCGAACCGCTGAAGGTCTATGGCCAGAACGGCGACGGGGCCGACGTCAAGCTGATGGAAGGCCGCTATGGCGCCTACATCACCGATGGCACGACCAACGTCACCATTCCCAAGGACAAGGACAAGGACGCGCTGACGCTGGACGAGGCGCTGGCCATGCTGGCCGAA
>JAGREI010000014.1:0-4824 GCA_020446625.1 Erythrobacter sp. | reverse complement strand
AAGAAGAAGGCGCCGGCGAAGAAGAAGTCTTCGGCTACAAAGGGATAGCTTGGCGGATCACCAAGTCATAGTGTATCTGCTGGAATCATGTCGATCCTGGCTACGTTACTTGCTGTTGGCACCATGTCCCTGCCGGATGTTTCGCGCCGCTTCATGTTCTCAGCGATGCCCGCGCCGGTTGCCGGAATGCCGACAGCGGTTGAGTACTTCGTTGATCCTGATGGCGTTGTGATTGATTGCGCAGTCCTGTCTCCGCACGTGAGAGAGCGGCGCGCTGCCGATATTTGTGACGATGCGATTGGCGAAAGTGTCGGATCAGGAGCGACCAACCACCGCGACGAAAGAGCCTACGGTGTGGTGACGCTGGTTTCATCAACCGCTGGCAGCATTAGGGATTTGCCGCCTGACATGGAGGTGGCCGTATCGCAGATGCCGGGGCGAAGTAGCAGGCAGCATGTGCTATTGATGGTTTCGATCGACGAGCTTGGTCGGGTGGTTCAGTGTATGCAGATGCCACAACAAGATCTCGAACTTTCGCAGGTTGCATGTACCCAGTCCCAGGCGCATCGATTTCGTGTACGAAATGATCGCCAAGGGGAGGCGGTTGGCTACGTTACGGCCTTGAACATCGATTTCGTGCGGGAAAGTGACGGCGATTGATGCATCTGGATATCCCAATCATTCCTTCCGTCGTTGGTAAATAATCAAGACTTGGGCGTTAGGCAGTCTCTCTCCATCCGGGGGTTCTGCCAGAGTGATCGAGATCGAAATCCAGAACGAGACGCACCAGACGCAAGCGCGTCTGCGCTTCGCATCCGTCCCGCGCATTGGCGAAGGCGTTCGCCTGCGCGAACCCAACGGCATGTGGGAAAGCTACGACGTGCTCGACGTGTGGTACCAGAAGGCCGAATTCGGTGATGTCTGGGTGCCTTACGTCCACGTTCGCGCCACCAATGTTCCCATGGCTGCGGTTTCCACCGCCAGCCGGTACTGACCTGGACGGAGGCCGCACCATGCGACACCTGATCAAGCGTTCCTCTGGTCCGCACGCCCGCAACGACAATCCCGGCGATGGCCTGACTCTGGCCGAACGCCTTGCCGCCAGCCGGCAGGCTGCCAAGCGGGTGATGCTGCCCGATCCCGAAGAGGCCGAGGCTGTGGTCGAGGCTGAGCCGGAAGCGGCGGACATCTTCGAACTCGATGCCTCGCAGGTCATCGAGGAACACCATCCCGACGGTATCGACGCGATCGTGCGCGCCGCCAAGGCCGCGCGCGAAGCGGCGGCTCCCGTCGCCAGCGGCAACCGCATCTGCCTGGTGGTGGATGACAGCCGGGTGATCCGCAAGCTGGCCTCTGCCATCATGCAGCGGCTGGGCTATGCCGTGGTGGAAGCCGAAAATGGCGAGGAAGCCCTGGCCCGCTGCCGCTTGCAGATGCCTGCCGTGGTGGTGACCGACTGGCAGATGCCGGTGATGAGCGGCCTGGAATTCGTCTCCGCCCTGCGGCAGATGCCCGAAGCGCGCGGGACGAAGGTGGTGTTCTGCACTTCGAAGGGCGAAGTCACCGATATCCACGCCGGGATCACCGCCGGTGCGGACGACTATCTGGTGAAGCCGTTCGACGAGGCCATGGTGAAGGCGAAGATGGCCAAGCTCGGCCTCGCCTGAGCCGGCGGTTCAGTAGCGCCAGTATCCCACCAGCAGGCTGGCTGCCAGCGCCGCCATGCTGGCCCCCAGCGCCTGCGCGGCGGGCCTTGCCGCGCCCTTGCCATAGGCCAGGGTGACGCCCAGTTTCACCGCCATGTTGGCCAGGATCGTGCCGGTGATCGCCAGCGCGGCCAGCTGCGGGCTGACCGTCCCCGGTTCCAGCCCTCCGGCGGTAACGATGGCGGCATCCACGTCCATGCTGCCCATCAGCAACAGCAGCACCGCGATCCCCTGCTCTCCGAACGTGCCTTCGGCCCAGCGCGCGGCCACGGCGGCGGCGGCCACGAAGGCAACGAAGGTGAGTGCGGGGACGACGGCGATGGGGTTGCCGGGCGGGGCAGGGGCGGCGGAATCGGTCGATCGGCGGTAAAGCAGGAAACTCGCCCCGAACCCCACCAGCAGCGCGGGCAGGACCAGCACCACGAACGGGCGCAGCAGGGACGTGGCGAGCACGCCCACCAGCACGATCACCCGCAGGTACATCACCGCCGTCGCCAGCGCGATGCCGGCGTTCTCCGCGCTGCCGCCCTGGCCCGATCCCAGCCGCTACGACAGCGACTGGGTGACGGCGGTGGAGCTGTAGGCGCCGCCGATGATGGCGGTCGCAATCGTGCCGCGGCGGGCGCCAAAGCGGCGGTTGGCGATGTAGCCGCCGAACGAGAAGCCGGTGACCACGATCACCACCAGCCAGAGCGTGCGCGGTTCCCACGCGCCATAGGGGCCGTACTGGCCATCGGGCAGGAAGGGATAGACCGCCAGCGCGATCACGGCGTAGCGGGCGAAGGCCTTGATGTCCGCCTTGTCCAGCTTGTCGACCCAGCCGTGGACCTCCTGCCGCATGGCCAGCAGCAGCGTGGCCACCGCGCCGCAGGCCACGGCCACGCTGGCCTGTCCCACGCCCGCCAGATAGCCCAGCGCCAGTGCCACCATGGCCGCCACCGCCGATGTGGCGTCAAGCTCCGCCCGCCGTTGCAGCGCGCGGGCATAGCCCAGCACCACCACCATGGCCGCCCCGGCGGTGATCACGGCGCCGACTGCGGCATGGCCGATCGTGGTCAGCACGCCCGCCACGCCTGCAACCATGGCCAGCAAGGTAATGGTGCGGATACCGGCAACCCGCTGGCCATCGCGCGCCTCGCGCAGGTTCCAGCCGCGTTCCAGCCCGATCATCAGGCCAATCGCCAGCGCGGCGCCGAGGTGCAGCAGCTGGTCTTGCCAGGTCATCGGCGGGGAGCCATCACCGGACCCAGTCGAGCCCGATTTCCTCGTAGATTTCGCGGTTGTCGGCCCATTTCTCGTCCACCTTCACGTGCAGGAAGAGGTGGACCTTCGCGCCCAGTAGCTCCGCTAGTTCGGCGCGGGCGGCCTCTCCAATGGCCTTGATCTTGGCGCCGCGCTTGCCCAGCACGATCGGCTTCTGGCTGTCGCGCGCGATCACCACCTGCTGGTGGATCTCAACGCTGCCATCGGGGCGCACGGTGTAGCTCTCGGGCCGCACGGCAGCGTCGTAGGGCAGTTCGTCGTGCAGCTGCTGATACAGCTGTTCGCGGGTGACTTCGGTGGCGAGCAGGCGCTCGGAGGCGTCCGAAACCTGGTCTTCGGGATAGTGCCACGGGCCTTCGGGCATCATCGCGGCGAGGCGGGCCTTCAGTTCCGGCACCCCGTCACCCGTCAGGGCAGAGACGAAGAACACCTCGGCAAAGTCGGCCATGGCGGCCAGTTCCTGCGCCAGGGCGAGCAGCGGCTCCTTCCTGGACACGTCGACCTTGTTGAGCACCAGGATCTTGCGTTCCTTGCGTTCCTTCAGCTGTTCCAGCAGCGGCATCAGCTCGTGGCGGCGCTGCTTCACCGGATCGACCACCAGCAGCACCGCGTCCGCCGCCACCGCGCCTTCCCAGGCGGCGCTCACCATGGCCCGGTCCAGCCGCCGCTTGGGGGCGAAGATGCCGGGGGTATCGACCAGGATCATCTGCACCTGGTCCAGCAGGGCGATCCCCAGCAGCCGCGCGCGGGTGGTCTGCGCCTTGGCGCTGGTGATGGCCACCTTCTGGCCCACCAGCTGGTTCACCAGCGTGGACTTGCCCGCGTTGGGGGCGCCGATCACGGCGACCAGACCGCATGATTGGGTCATTATCCGAATTGCTCCATGAACAGGCGCGCGGCCTCGGTTTCGGCGTCCTGCTTGCTGCTGGCCGTGGTTTCCACTTCGCCCACCTTGTGCACGCTGACGCGGACGGTGAAGCGGCGGGCGTGGTCGGGGCCACTGGTGCCTACCACTTCGTAGACCGGCGGGCGGCGCTGGTTGCCCGCGGCCCATTCCTGAAGCGCGCTCTTGGGATGCTTGCGGTGGCCGGTGGCCCCTTCGAACTCCGCCCGCCATACCCGGCGGATCAGGTCGCGCGCCTTGTCGAACCCGGCTTCGAGGAACTCGGCCCCCAGCAGCGCCTCCATGATGTCGCCCAGCACGTTCTCGCTGTCATGCGTGCCATCGTCGCGCGCCTGCTTGCCCAGCCGGATGTGGTCGGACACGCCCAGCGCGCGGGCGCAACGGGCGCAGGTCTGCTTGCTTACCAGCGCGTTGAGCCGCTGCGCCAGCTTGCCTTCGGCGGCTTCGGAATGGGCGTAGAGCCAGTCGGCCATGGTCAGGCCCAGCACCCTGTCGCCCAGGAACTCCAGCCGCTGGTAGTCGCGCGGCTCGCCCCGGCTGCCGTGCGTCAGCGCCTCGAACCACAGCATGTCGTTGCACACGGAGAAGCCGTGCCCGGCCAGCCATTCACGCGTGGCGGGATCGAGCGTGGTCATATCCCGGTGAACATCCGGCTCCAGCGCGCGGCGGTGAACCAGGTCCACGGCTTGAGCCATTCGGCGTTGCCATCGGTGGACCAGTACATGAAGCTGGCTTCGGCCACCAGGTTCTCGGTCGGCACCAGGCCCACCCAGCCACCGGCGACGGAGGGGCGGCGGCTGTCCTGCGAGTTGTCGCGGTTGTCGCCCATCATGAACACATAGCCTTCGGGCACGATCACCGGCGCGGTGTCGTCCACCGCCACGGTGCCCATGTCGAGCACGTTGTAGCTGACCCCGTTGGGCAGCGTTTCGCGATACTGCGGATAGCGGC
>JAGREI010000212.1 GCA_020446625.1 Erythrobacter sp. | reverse complement strand
GCGTCAACGTCACCCTCGGCCTGCCGATTGTGCGCACGTCGCCCGATCACGGCACCGCCTTCGATATCGCGGGCAAGGGCATTGCCCGGCCCGACGCGATGATCGCGGCGATCCGCATGGCGGGAGAAGTAGCCGCGCGGCGTGCCCGTGGCTGACCAGCCGCCCCCGCTCCCCCCTTTACGCGAAGTCATCGCCGCGCATGGCCTGTCGGCCAGCAAGGCGCTGGGGCAGAACTTCCTGTTCGACGAACAACTGCTGGCGCGCATCGCCGCGATCCCCGGCGATCTCGACAACAAGGCCGTGCTGGAAATCGGCCCCGGCCCCGGCGGCCTGACCCGCGCGTTGCTGCGTGCTGGCGCCCGTGTTACCGCCATCGAGCGCGACAGCCGCTGCATTCCCGCGCTGGCGGACTTGCAGGCGGCCTTCCCCGGCCAGTTGCGCGTGGTGGAAGGCGATGCCCTGGCGGTGGACCATGCAGACCTGATGGGGGAACCTTTCGCGGTGGTGGCCAACCTGCCCTACAACGTCGGCACGCTGCTGTTCACGCGCTGGCTTTCGGGCGAAGACTGGCCACCGCGCTGGACCAGCCTGACGCTGATGTTCCAGCAGGAAGTTGCCCAGCGCGTTGTCGCCGCGCCCGATACCAGCGCCTATGGCCGCCTGGCCGTGCTCGCCCAGTGGCGCAGCCGCGCCCGGCTGGCGATGAAGGTCCACCGCAGCGCCTTCACTCCGCCACCCAAGGTGATGAGCGCGATCGTCCATGTCGAACCCGCCGAAGCCCCGTCAGGCGTGCGTTCCGCCACGCTAGAACGGCTGACCGAGGCCGCCTTCGGCCAGCGCCGCAAGATGCTGCGCCAGAGCTTGAAGGGCGTGCCGGGCGCTTTGGCCGCGCTGGAGGTCTGCAATATCGACACCACCCGCCGGGCAGAGACGCTGGCAGTAAGCGATTTCGTCGCGTTGGCGCGCGTGCTCGATGGCTAGAGGATGATGTAGGTGACGATCAGGTAGGCGGTCGACAAGGCCGTCAGCCCCAGCACGCCATAGGCCACGATCGTCCCCTTCAGCGACATTTCCGGTTCGGCGGCCACCGTGGCCGGACGGCTGGCGGGTCGCGCGGCGCGGCGGGCGCCGGTTACGCTGGCAACGTCGATCCGTTCACGCAGCCGCACCCCGAAATTGCGGCCTCGCACCCAGCGCACCTGCCCTGCCACTTCGTGCGCGGGGAAGCGGATGTTCACGAACTCACCACGCTGCGGCGGCGCGTCCATGTTGCCCAGCAAGCCGCGCGGAGAGAGGTCGGAAATGCGCGCCTGGCGCGATCCGCGCGAATCGATCAACGCCGCAGTCAGCATGACGCGGCTGCGTTCCTCGTGGCGCGGTGACTGGCTGGCGGTTGCGGCGGACATGACAATTCCGGTTTCTGGTCAGACTTGCGGCTAGCAGGAATCCCTTTCCGCAGCGTAAACTGCGCTTGGCGGTGGTTTGACAGTGGCTGCGCATGGCCTAATGCGGTTTGCGATGAAACCACTTGCTCCAGTTGAGGCAACGCTGATCGCCGGGATCGACCAGCAACGGATGCTGGCGCGCACGCTGGAATGGGCTGCGGTCAACTCCGGCACGGGCAACCTGGCGGGTCTGGCACAGTTGGCGGACATGCTGGCGAACGCCTTCGCCGCCCTGCCCGGAGAGGTGACCTTGCGCGAACCGGCGGCGGTGACGGCGGTGGATGCCCAGGGCCGTGAGGTGGAACAGGCGCATGGCCGCCATCTGGTCTGCTCGGTGCGCCCCCAGGCGGATCGGCGTTTCCTGCTGACCGGCCACATGGACACGGTCTATCCCGCCGATCACCCGTTTCAGTCCCTGTTGTGGCTCGATCAGGACTGCCTGAACGGCCCCGGCACCGCCGACATGAAGGGCGGGATCGCGGTGATCGTCGAGGCATTGCTGGCGCTGGAAACCAGCCCTGACGCCGCCCGCGTGGGCTATGACGTGATGATCAATGCGGACGAGGAAACCGGCTCGCTTTCCTCCGCCGCGCTGATCGCTGAGCTGGCACAGGGCAAGTTCGCCGCGCTTACCTACGAGCCCAGCGCGCTTCCCGATGGCACGCTGGCGCACGCGCGCGGGGGCAGCGGCAACTACACGCTCACCTTTGCAGGCCGCAGCGCCCATGCCGGGCGCAACCCGCACGAAGGACGCAACGCGCTGGTCGCCGCCGCCGATGCCGCCGTGCGGCTGAAGGAAATGCAGCACGCCGATCTGCCCATCAACCCCGCCCGGATCGAAGGCGGAGCGGCCAACAACGTGGTGCCGGACCATGCCCTGCTGCGCTTCAACATCCGCCCGAAGTCGACCGAGGCGGCGGAGCAGTTTGCGCATGATCTGAATGCATTGATCGCCACCCTTGCCATCGAACATGACCTGTCGATCAGTGTCCACGGCGGCATTTCGCGCCCGCCCAAGCCGGTCGACGCCCGCGCCCAGAAGCTGTTCGACCTGGTGAAGGCCAGCGGCGCGGACCTGGGCCAGGCGATCGGCTGGCAACCGTCGGGCGGCGTGTGCGATGGCAACAATATCGCTGCTGCCCATGTCCCCGTGGTCGATACCATGGGCGTGCGCGGCGGTGCGATCCACTCGCCCGACGAATACATGTTCGCCAGTTCGCTGACCGAGCGGGCGCAACTGTCCGCCGTGGTCCTCCACCGCCTTGCCACCGGAGACTGCCTGTGAGCTTCGTGATCCGCCCCGCCACCACGGACGACCTGCAACACCTCTACGAAATGGCCAAGTTGACTGGCGGCGGCTTCACCAACCTGCCGCCCGACCGCAAGTCGCTGGCGGCCAAGCTGGACGCATCGGAAGCGGCCTTTTCCCGCAAGGGCAACGATATCCTGGCGGAAACTTTCGTACTGGTGCTCGAAAACGTCGAGACCGGCGACGTGCGCGGCACCTGCCAGCTGTTCACCGCCGTGGGGCAGCAGCATCCGTTCTATTCCTATCGCATCAGCACGCTGACGCAGTATTCGAAGGAACTGGATCGCAGCGTGACTGCCGAACTGCTGAGCCTGGTGAACGACCTTGGCGGCACCAGCGAGGTGGGCGGGCTGTTCCTCCATCCGGGCGAACGCGCGGGCGGCCTGGGCCTGTTGCTGGCGCGCAGCCGTTACCTGTTCATCGCCAGCCACCGCCAGCGGTTCGGCCCCCGCGTGCTGGCCGAGCTGCGCGGAATCATCGACGAGCGCGGCGGATCGCCATTCTGGGACGCCATTGGCGGGCGGTTCTTCGGCATGAGCTTTCAGGATGCCGACGAGTTCAACGCCATCCACGGCAACCAGTTCATTGCCGACCTGATGCCCAAGCACCCGGTCTACATCGCCATGCTGGACGAGGCCGCCAAGAAGGTGATCGGCCTGCCCCACCCATCGGGCCGCGCGGCCATGCGGATGCTGGAGAACGAGGGCTTCTCCTACCAGGGTTATATCGACATCTTCGACGGTGGGCCGACCATGCTGGCCAATACCGACAAGGTCCGCTCGATTGCCGAAGCCCATTGCGGGGTGGTGGTCGACTGCGAACTGGAAAGCGGCGAGAAGGCGCTGATCGCGGCGGGCAAATTGGACGATTACCGCTGCTGTTTCGGCGCGCGCGAGCTACGCGGGGAACGCGTGGCGATCGATTCCCGCTCTGCCGAAATGCTGCGGGTGTGCGAGGGCGACAGCGTGTGGACCATCGCGCGGTGACGCTGGTCGAGATCAATTTCGATGGCCTGGTCGGCCCCAGCCACAACTACGCTGGCCTGAGCCTGGGCAACCTTGCCGCCGCGCGCAATGCCGGTGCCACCAGCTATCCGCGCGAGGCCGCCCTGCAAGGGATCGCCAAGATGCGCAGCAACATGGCGCGCGGTCTGGTGCAGGGGTTCTTCGTGCCGCTGCCTCGGCCCGATACCCAGTGGCTGGAGGCGCTGGCCACCGACAGCAACACCGATCCGGCGCTGGTGGCAGGTGCCTGGTCTGCCAGTTCCATGTGGACGGCCAATGCCGCCACCGTCAGCCCCGCGCCCGATACGGCAGACGGGCGTTGTCACCTGACGGTCGCCAACCTCGTCACCATGCCGCATCGCAGCCACGAATGGCACGATACGCTGGCGCAATTGCAGCTGGCCTTTGCCGATCCGCAGCATTTCGCGGTCCATGGCCCGGTGCCGCCCTGTTTCGGGGACGAAGGCGCGGCCAACCACATGCGGCTGGCCCCTGCGCACCACGCACCGGGGCTGGAAGTGTTCGTCTACGGCCTGCGCGGCGGCCCCTTCCCCGCGCGCCAGCACGAACAGGCCAGCCGGGCCGTGGCGCGGCGGCACGGGCTGGACCCCGAGCGCGTGCTGTTCATCGAGCAGAACCCGGAGGCGATTGCAGCGGGCGCCTTCCACAACGACGTGGTGGCCGTGGCGAACGAGAACGTGCTGTTCACGCACGAACTGGCCTTTGCCGATCCGCAGCGCGCCTATGACCTGATCCGCATGGGCTGCCCCGGCGCGCAGGTAGTGGAAGTGCCGGCAAAGCGGGTGTCGCTGGCCGACGCCATCTCCTCCTACCTGTTCAACGCCCAGCTGCTCACCCCGCCAAGCGGGGACCCCGGCTCGGGGGTCGGGGCAGGAATGACGCTGGTGGTGCCAGAGGAATGTCGCGAGAACGTGGCGGTCTGGGGCTGGCTGGGCGAGATGCTGGCGGGCAACGGCCCCATTCGCCATGTCGAAACCGTCGACGTGCGCCAGTCGATGGCCAACGGCGGCGGCCCCGCCTGCCTGCGGCTGCGCGTGGTGGCCGATCCCGCCACGGTCGATCCGCGCTTCCTGTTGAGCGACGCCAGGGCAGACCTGCTGGAACGGGTGGTGAGCCGGCACTGGCCCGAACAGATCGACACCAGCGACATTGGCGACACGGCGCTGGCCGCGCAGCTGGTGACGGCCCGCGGCGCCCTGCTGGAAGCGCTGGACCTGACTGTCCTGACTTGAGACAGCGGCCGTCGCGACCCTGTCGGCCTGCCTTACAACCGCTTGACTCTTAACCATGGAAATGGCGCAATTCCGCCATTGGCACGGCTATTGCTGTGGCAAAGGTTAAGAAAGGTCGGGAATGCTCAGGAAGATCAAACGGCTGTTTGTCATCAAGACGCGCTGGGAAGCGTTCCTGATCATCTATGCCCTGGCGCTGGGCGCCACCACCCGCGGCGCGCACTACCTGGTGCAGTTCCCCGGCTACGGCGGCAAGCTGCTGTTCCTCGCGACGACGGGCGCGGTGTTCCTGGGCGGGGCGAAGATCCTCGACTGCCTGAAGTACGAGAAGGCGGAGCGAGAGGCGGCGGCTGCGCAAGACTAGTTCACACAAAGACACGAAGATCACTAAGATGCCGCGCGACGATCAAATCGAAGCTCTCGCTCGCTCTGTCGTGAATTGTGGCTTTGAGATTCACCACGAGCTCGGCCCCGGCCTCCTCGAAAATGCTTACGAAGTGCTGCTTCTTGAGAGCCTTCGGCAGGACGGAATCGAAGCGAAGCGGCAGGTCTCTCTACCAATGAAATTCCGGGGCGTTCTCGTCGAAAACGCTTACAAGATAGACCTGCTTGTCGAAGACAAGCTTATCATCGAAATCAAATCGCTCGAACGGCTGGCACCGGTCCACTCCAAGCAATTGCTAACCTATTTGCGTCTGTCTCAGTTGCCGCTGGGTCTGCTGATGAACTTCGGCCAGGCCCTCTTCAAGGACGGCGTCAAACGAGTGGCTAACAATTACTTCGCCGACAAGGCCTAGACAGACCCCTTCGTGTTCTTCGTGTCTTTGTGTGAACCAAAAAAGGAAGGTGGGGGTTTCTGTTGCTAGCTACCC
>JAGREI010000211.1 GCA_020446625.1 Erythrobacter sp. | reverse complement strand
CGAGGTGCGCATGTCGCCCGATCTCAGGCAAGCCAAGGTCTACGTGAAGCCCCTGCTGGGCGAGGACGAGGCGAAGGTGGTGAAGGCGCTGCAAGTCAACACCGCCTTCTTCCAGCGCGAGGTGGCCCAGCGGCTCGGCCTGAAATTCGCCCCCAAGCTGCAATTCCGCGCCGACGAAAGCTTCGACGAAGCCTTCCGCATCGACAGCCTGCTGGACGATCCGAAGGTGCGGCGGGATCTGGACGAGGACGAGAGCGACTAATCCCCCCCTCGTCATCCCCGCGCAGGCGGGGAAGCGAAAGCTGTGCAAGGCACAATCCAGACGGTGCACAAGCTGGATTCCCGCCTTCGCGGGAATGACGAACTGGGGCAAGTTGCTCCCCATGGCCAAGCTCTATTTCTACTACGCCAGCATGAACGCGGGGAAGTCGACCACGCTGTTGCAGGCCGACTTCAACTATCGCGAGCGGGGCATGGACACCATGCTGTGGACCGCGGCGATCGACAACCGGTCGGACCATGCCATTGCCAGCCGCATCGGGCTGGGGGCGGATGCGCGGCGGTTTACGCCCGGCACCAACCTGTGGCGCGAGGTGTCGGACAGGCACGCCGAAACCCCGCTGTCCTGCGTGCTGATCGACGAGGCGCAGTTCCTCACCGCCACGCAGGTGTGGCAATGCGCGCGGCTGGCGGACGGCGACGGGAATGGGGCGGGCATTCCGGTGCTCTGCTACGGCCTGCGCACCGATTTCCGGGGGGACCTGTTCCCCGGCTCTGCCGTGCTGCTGGGCATTGCCGATGCGCTGGTGGAGTTGAAGGCCGTCTGCCATTGCGGGCGCAAGGCGACGATGAACCTGCGCGTCTCCGATTCCGGCGAGGCCGTGGGCGAGGGCGCGCAGACCGAGATCGGCGGCAACGAACGCTACGTCGCGCTGTGCCGGCGGCATTTTGCCGAGGCGTTGGGGATGTATCGCTAAGGCACTAGAACACGCCTAGTTCCAGCCCCGCCGCCAGTGTCGCCCCCAGTTCCTGCGCTGCGGCCAGGTCTGCCGTGCCAATCACCTTGGGCGCCAGGATTTCCTCCGGCGCCTGCGCCTGCACCATGACGATGCGCGTATCGGCCACCCGTTTCAGCCGCCAGCCGGTGCAGATCCGCTCCAGCTGGCGCTGCGCGTTGGTGCCGTCGGACCCGGCGCAGATCATGGCGGCATAGGGGCGGCCCTCGATCCGGCCCAGCACGGGGTAATAGCTGCGGTCGAGGAACGCCTTCATCACACCGGCGATGGCGGCGAGGTTTTCCGGGCAGGCGAACACATATCCGTCAGCGGCCAGCAGGTCGCCTGCCTGCGCCGTGTCTGCCGCGACCATGCGCACCTCTACCCCGCCTGCCGCCAGCGCCCCGTCGCGCGCGGCTTCGGCCAGCTGGCGGCTGCCGCCGGTGGCGCTGTACCAGACGATGAGCAGGCTTTTCATGGCACTGTCCGGAGCAACGAATGCCCTTTCCTACAGGCTGCAAGGCGGGTTGGCCTGCCTGCGGCTCTTTCACATTGTCGATGGCGAGCAATTCGAACCGCCGGGGTGTAAACTTCGTGTTGGACGGTCAAGCCGTTCATTCGGAAGGAAAAACAGCCCTTTTGCGGCATCGTCACGATGTCAACTTCGTCAATTTTGCACCGCCAGGTCGATATAGACGCTGGCTCCCGGCCCCAGCGGCAGGTCGAGCATCACCCAGGCCACGGTCAGCGCCACGCCCGTCAGCAGGAGGCCGATGCAGTAAGGCACCATCATCGCGGTCAGGCTGCCGATGCCGAAATTGCGGTTCCACCGCTGGCAGAACACCAGCACCAAGGGGAAATAGGGCAGCAGCGGGGTGACGATGTTGGTGGCGCTATCCCCCACGCGGAAGGCGGCCGTGGTCATTTCCGGCGATACGCCCACCAGCATCAGCATCGGCACGAAGACCGGGGCCAGGATCGCCCACTTGGCGCTGGCCGAGCCGATCAGCAGGTTCAGCGTGGCGCCGAACAGCAGGATCGCCAGCAGCATGGCCCAGAGCGGCAGGCCGCTGGCGCGCAAGGCGTCGGCCCCGTTCACCGCCAGCACCAGCCCCAGGTTGGACCAGGCGAACATGGCCACGAAGTGCGCGGCGGCGAAGGCCAGCACCAGGTAATAGGCCATGTCCTTCATGGCGCCTGCCATCATCCCGATCAGGTCGCGGTGATCCTTGATGGTGCCGACGGCGCGGCCGTAGAACCAGCCCGGCACCAGGAACACCAGCATGAAGAAGGGCAGCAGGCTCTTGTAGAACGGCGTCAGGCTGCCTTCGGGCGGACCGTCGGTGTCAAGCAGTGGCGCGTTGGGGCCTAGCGTCAGGAAGGCCCAAAGCGCGATCAGGGCCAGCGCCGCCAGCCCCGCGTTGCGCAAGCCGCGGCTTTCCTGTGCGGTGGTGGCGATGACCGGTTCGGCGGCCAGGGCCTCACCCGCTTCCGCGGGGTTCCACACGCCCAGTCGCGGCTCGATCACGCGATCGGAAACGTACCAGATCACCGGCAGGTCGACGATCAGCAAGGCGGCGATGAAATACCAGTTGCCGGCGATATTGGCGGTGTAGTCCGCGAACACGGTTTGCACCGCCGCCTCGGTGATCCCCAGCAGCAGCGCGTCGAGCTGGCCGGGAAAGAGGTTGGCCGAGAAGCCGCCCGAGACGGCGGCAAAACCCACCGCTATGCCCAGCAACGGGTGGCGCCCGGCGGCGTGGTAGATAATGCCCGCCAGCGGGATCATCACCACGAAGGCGGCGTCGGCAGCGTGGTTGGCCATCATGCAGGCCGTGGCCATCAACGGGGTGAGCCAGAAGCGTTGCGCCTTGGCCACGCTGGCGCGCATGGCGCTCGTGAACAGGCCCGATCGTTCGGCCACGCCCGCGCCCAGCATCACCACCAGCACGAAGCCCAGCGGCGGGAAGCTGGTGAAGGTGGTGCCGGTCTCGGTCAGCAGGTGGCGCAGGTTGTCGCGGCTGAGCAGGCTTTCCACCATCACCACGCGGAAGGTGCCGGTATCGGGGTCTATCTCCACCGGGTGCGCGGCGGACCATCCCGCCATGCTCGCCGCCACCGAAATGGCCACCAGCACCAGGATGAACCAGGCGAACAGCACCACCGGATCGGGCAGCTTGTTGCCGGTGCGCTCGATCCAGCCGAGGAATCCACTCTGCGTGCCTGTGCCGGCCACCCCTGCTTCGTTCATCGAACCCCCCGGTCCCGTTTTCCTGCGTTCGGCCTAGCACGGCATGGGCGCCGGGTCTTTACCCTTTGATCGCCGTCCCCATCTACGCGGCATGACCGATACGCTGCTGCTGGCCGCCATCCTGATCCCCTGCCTGGTGATCGCCATCGTCTTTCACGAAGTGGCGCACGGCTGGGCGGCGCTGGCGCTGGGCGATCCCACCGCGAAAGAGCGGCGGCGGCTGTCGCTGAACCCGCTGCGGCATGTCGATCCGGTGGGGACGCTGCTGGTGCCGGGCGCGCTGGCGCTGGCGGGCCTGCCGGTGTTCGGCTGGGCCAAGCCAGTGCCGGTGAACAAGCAGCGGCTCGATAACCCGCGCTACGGGATGATGGCGGTGGCAGCGGCGGGGCCGGGGACCAACTTCGTGCTGGCGCTGGTGGGGGCCGTGGTGCTGGGGCTGGCGCTGCCGGGGATAGGGGTAAGGCTGGATGCCGAACCGAACCTGCTGGCCACCGCGCTCGTCTACTTCATCTCGATCAACGTGTTCCTGGGCCTGTTCAACCTGCTGCCGCTGCCGCCGTTCGACGGGTCGCACATCGTGGAGGGGCTGCTGCCGCCCGCAGCGGCACAGAGATACGCCCGGCTGCGGCCTTACGGCTTCCCCTTGCTGCTGCTGTTGCTGGTGGTGTTGCCTTACCTGTTCCCGCAAGCCGACATCATCGGCCATGTCCTGCTGCCGCCGGTCGAATGGGTGATGGACAAGTACCTGTCGCTGGCCGGGGCGATTGGCGGGCGCTAATTTTTTATCCGGGTGATATTGACTTAATTTCACCCAGGTATAAATGGCGGCGCTCGACAGGAGACAGGCAATGCCGATTACCGCCTTCCTCAAGCAGGAAAGGATTGCCCAGGGCAGCCCGGCCCAGGTTGCCGCCGCCTTGCGCGCCGTCGCGCCGCCCGAACGCGCCAGTGACCTGCTGGCCTTCGATGACGAGACGGGGCGGCAGGTCGACCTTGACCTGCGCCCGCAGGCCGAACCCGCGCCGCGTCGCGGTCGCCCGGCGCTGGGGGTGGAGGCGAAGGAAGTCACCCTGCTGCCGCGCCACTGGCAATGGCTGGCCGATCACGGCGGCGCATCGGCCACCCTGCGCAAGCTGGTGGAGGCCGAAATGAAGAAGGGCCGCAGCGCGCGCGACAACCAGGACGCCGCCTATCGCTTCCTCAGCGTGATGGCGGGCGACCTGCCGAAGTTCGAGGATGCCTTGCGCGAACTCTACGCCGGCAACCGCGTCGGCTACGATCATTTCACCCATGGCTGGCCCGCGGCGATCCGCGACCATGGCCGCGCGCTGGCTTTCCCCGCATGACGCTGCCTGCTCCCAATGGCTGGCTGATCCTCGACAAGCCGCGCGGGCTGGGCTCGACGCAAGCCGTCGGCGCGGTGAAGCGGAACTTGCGCGAAGCGGGGTACGGCAAGGTCAAGGTGGGCCACGGCGGCACGCTCGATCCGGAGGCCGAAGGCGTGCTGCCGATCGCGCTGGGCGAGGCGACCAAGCTTTCCGGCCGGATGCTGGATAGCGACAAGGTCTACGAGTTCACCGTCCAGTTCGGTGAGGAAACCGACACGCTCGATGCCGAGGGCGAGGTGGTGGCGA